>NZ_JBHVHQ010000911.1:0-3380 GCF_042800135.1 Streptomyces sp. NPDC057654
GCCCTGACCGCCCCCTCGGGGCCGGGGCCGGCCCACGCGTCGGCCGCCGTAGGCTCCGGCTCTCCGCAAGGGACGCCGGTGCTGCGCGTGCGGGGGCTCACGGCACGGCACGGCCGAGGGGGCCCGGCCGTGCTGTCGGACATCTCTCTGACCGTCGCGGACGCGGGCTGCCTGACCGTTGTCGGCGCCTCTGGAAGCGGCAAGACGACGCTGCTGCGCTGCCTCGCCGGACTGCACCCGAGGTGGGACGGCGAGGTGCGGCTGACGGACACGCCGCTGGGCCGGACCGTGGATGCGCGGGACCGGGACAGCCTGCGTGCCGTCCAGTTGGTCGCGCAGAACCCCTACGACTCGCTGAACCCCGCCCACACCGTCGCCACCATCGTGGGCAGGCCCCTGCGGCTGTTCGGGACCGTGCGCGACGAGGCGGCCGTCTCCGAAGAGGTCGGCCGACTGCTGGAGTCGGTCGGGCTGAACAGGTCGTTCGCGACGCGCCGGCCGGCCGCCCTGTCGGGTGGGCAGCGCCAGCGTGTGGCCCTGGCGCGGGCGCTCGCCGCCCGGCCCCGGGTGCTGCTGTGCGACGAGGTGACCAGCGCGCTCGATCCCACCTCGGCCGCCTCGGTGGTCGCCCTGCTCGACGTACTGCGCAGAGAGAGCGGTACGGCGCTGGTCGTCGTCACGCACGATCTCACGGTCGCGCCACGGCTGGGCGGTTCCGTCGCCGTCCTGGAGCAGGGCACGGTCGTCGAGTACGGGAGCGTTGAGGAGACGGTGCTGGGTTCGCCGAGACATCCGGTGACCCGGGCGCTGATCGACGCCGTGCCCTCCTTGGGCGGCCTGGGTGACGAGGCGTGGCGCACGGCCGGCGGCTGAGCCCGTACCGAGTCGCTCCGCGGCATCGCGAGGTGGACAGCGCGCCGGTGCCGCCCGGCGCACCTTCCGCTGAAGCCCGTGTCTCCTGACACCCGCCTTGCTGGAAACAGATCTCACGTCCGGGAGCCCTTGGAGGTGGCGGCCTGCGCGAAATACCGACAACACAGCTGCCCGCATCGTTGCGCGGCGTACGTCACCAGTGCCGGCCGGGAGGCGGCCCGCCTGGTCGCGGAGCGGATTCGGGCCGGGTACGTCCTGATCAACGACGCGGAGTTCGACCGGCCGGCCCCGTGGGGCGGCAGCGAGCAGTCCGCCAAAGCCCTGGCCTGGTCAACGGCCTACGATGCCCGGATCTACCTGGGACGGGACAGCTCGGCATCGGTCGAGACCGTCGCACACGGCCGAGCGGAACCCTTGGTTGACCTTCACCTTGGGGGAGGCCACAGCATCGGTTGGGCCGGGCGCCTGCCCGGCATGAGGAGGAATGAGCATGGGGTTGCTGACCATCGGGGTGTTCGCGAAGGCGTCCCGGCTGTCGCCGAAGGCACTGCGTCTTTACGACGAGCTCGGCCTGCTGGCCCCCGCTCGCGTCGACCCGGTGACCGGCTACCGGCTCTACGCACCGGAACAACTGGACCAAGCCCGACTGGTCGCCTGGCTCCGGCGCCTGGGGATGCCCCTGGTCCGCATCCAGCGCGTCTGCACGCTGGAGGCAGACGCGGCAGCCCAGGAGATCCGCGCGTTCTGGGCCCAGGTCGAAGCCGACACCGCCGCACGGCGGGACCTGGCCACCTTCCTCATCGACCACCTGTCCCGGAAGGACCCTGTCATGTCCCCGATCGTCAAGCCCCTGGGCATCCACGCCGCTTTTTCCGACACCGGCCTCATCCGCGAGAGCAACCAGGACACCGCCTACGCCGGGTCCCGCCTGCTCGCCGTCGCCGACGGCTACGGCAGTCAAGGAGCCTCCGCGAGCACCGCCGCCGTCGACGCGCTCAAGTACCTCGAAACCGACAGCATCCCGGCGGGCAATCTCCTCAATGTCCTCGAAGACGCGGTCGAACAGGCCAAACAAGCCGTGCACGGCCTCACCGGCACCGGCTCTTCCCCCGAAGAGGCCGGGACCACACTCACCGCGATGCTCTGGACCGGATCGCAACTCGCCCTCGTCCACATCGGCGACTCCCGCGTCTACCTCCTGCGCGACGGAGAGCTGTTCCAGATCACCCACGACCACACCGTGGTGCAGTCGATGGTCGACGAAGGCCGCCTCAGCCCGGAAGAAGCCGCCTCCCACCCCCAGCGGTCACTGCTGATACGCGCCCTGGGCCAAGGAACCGATACCACCCCGGACATGCGCCTGCACGATGCCCGGCGCGGAGACCGGTATCTGCTCTGCCCCGACGGCCTGCCGACCGTCGTGCCGAGCGAAGAGATCCACCGGGTGCTCTCCGAGATCAGTGAGCCCGAGCAGGCGGTCCGCGCACTCATCACCCTCGCCCACGGCTCCGGCGACCCCGACAACGTCAGCTGCGTGGTCGCCGACGTTCTGGAAATCCAGCAGTAGGAGCGAGCGGCATGCACTTCGAGTGGCACCAGATCCGCTCCCATGAGCTGATCCGCGAGGCGGACGAATACCGACTCGCCCAACAAGCCAGGAGAGCCGAACCGGCCCCCCGACACCTGCCGACCGGCACATTGCGACCGACTCCACGACGCCTGCTGGCCTGGCTCCGCGGACGAACCACTACGCTGCCCACGGTCGAGTGAGTGTTTTTGAAGACTGCTCTGATGGCTGACCTGGTCGGACGACCGGGGATGTGGCGTCACGATCTGGCGCTCGTCGGTACTGCCGGGTGTGTGATGAACCGCCGCCGTCGTCGCGGGCACCGGATGCGGTGCGGCGTTCTGCTGGGGCGGTGCAGGTCGCGGCGGTGTACTGCTCGCCTGCCGGGGGCGGCCCTGGAGGCCACGAACCCGAACCGGGCTCTACGAAGAAGGCAATGGGCGGCGTCACGCTTGCGGTGGCCTGGGCGGTAAACCTCCTTGTCGGCCACGGTGGGTGGTCGTGTCCGCCTGGAGCGAGGCGGTGTCCTCGTGTCGGAGCGGATCGGGAACGTCACGCGGGAACGTCACGAGCGCCTCGTCGCCGAGTCCCGGGCACATGTCGCGCAGGTCGGCGGCGCGCAGGTCGCGGTGGGCGACGCCGCTCGGGAGATCGAGCCGATACGTCCGGTGGGCGGGTTCGCACCCAAGGCCACCGACGAGCATCCGTTCACCGTCGCGGATTCGCCGGGCCGGTTCGCCGAGGACATCGGGGTGGCCGCCTCCACGGTCGAGGACTCTGACACGGGACGAGGAGGTCGCCAGGCGCGATCGAGCACACCTGGCCTGCTCCCCCGACGACGAATGGGCCCAGCTCGCCGTCGCCCAGCTCACCGGGGTCTGCGCACCCCTGGACCAGTTCTCCGAGTACCCCCGGGCCCGGGCCGCGAACGCCGCGGCCC
>NZ_JBHVHQ010000912.1:0-3376 GCF_042800135.1 Streptomyces sp. NPDC057654
ATCATCGTTAGTCGTGTGGACTCACGATGATCAACGGTGGCCGCACCTGGAGTGGTACTACACCCCCATCGGGTGCCACACCGTCTTCGTCTCCAGGAAGGCCAACAGACGCTCCGTACCCGGGTCCGCCGACCAGTCGGCCGGTCGCGGGCGCAGCACGCGCTTGAGGTTGTCGGCGGCGGAGACTTCCAGTTCCCGCGCGAGTTCGGAGTCGGCACCCGCCAGATCAATGGCGTTGACGTCCTGGTGGGCGGCAAGGGAGGGCGCGATTTCGCTCGTACGTCCCGAGAGGACGTTCACGACGCCGCCCGGAACGTCGGACGTGGCCAGGACCTCGGCCAGCGACAGCGCAGGGAGCGGGGACTTCTCGCTCGCGACGGCCACCGCCGTGTTGCCGGTGACGATCGCCGGGGCGAGGACGGAGGCCAGGCCCAGGAAGGAGGATTCCTGCGGGGCCAGCACCGCCACGACGCCTGTCGGCTCCGGGGTGGAGAGGTTGAAGAACGGGCCCGCCACGGGGTTGGCGGAGCCCGCGATCTGGGCGACCTTGTCGGACCAGCCCGCGTACCAGACCCAGCGGTCGACGGCCGCGTCCACCTGGGCCGCGGCCTTGGCCTTGGAGAGGCCCTCGGCCTCGGCGACCTCCGCTACGAACTGGTCGCGGCGGCCCTCCAGCATCTCGGCGACGCGGTAGAGGATCTGGCCGCGGTTGTAGGCCGTGGCGCCCGACCAGCCGCCGAACGCCTTGCGGGCCGCGACGACCGCGTCGCGCGCGTCCTTGCGGGAGGAGAGGGGGGCGTTGGCGAGCCAGTTGCCCTTGGAGTCGGTCACCTCGTACACCCGTCCGCTCTCGGACCGGGGGAACTTGCCCCCCACGTACAGCTTGTAGGTCTTGAGAACGCTCAAGCGATCAGCCGACATTGAGGTACGCCTCCAGACCGTGACGGCCGCCCTCGCGGCCGAAGCCCGACTCCTTGTAGCCGCCGAAGGGCGAGGCCGGGTCGAACTTGTTGAACGTATTGGCCCACACGATGCCCGCCCGGAGCCGGTCGGCCATCCACAGGATTCGGCTGCCCTTCTCCGTCCAGACGCCGGCCGAGAGCCCGTACGGCGTGTTGTTGGCCTTCTCGACGGCCTCGGCGGGCGTACGGAAGGTCAGGACGGACAGCACCGGGCCGAAGATCTCCTCGCGGGCGATGCGGTGGGCCTGGGTGACGCCGGTGAAGAGGGTGGGCGCGAACCAGTAGCCGGTGGAGGGCAGTTCGCAGGACGGGGCCCAGCGCTCGGCGCCCTCCGCCTCGCCCGCGTCGGCGAGTGCGCGGATACGGGCCAACTGCTCGGGGGAGTTGATGGCGCCGACGTCGGTGTTCTTGTCGAGCGGGTCGCCGACGCGCAGGGTGCTCATCCGGCGCTTGAGGGCGTCCAGGATCTCGTCCGCCACGGACTCCTGCACGAGCAGACGGGAACCGGCGCAGCAGACGTGGCCCTGGTTGAAGAAGATCCCGTTGACGATGCCCTCGACGGCCTGGTCGACGGGCGCGTCGTCGAAGACGATGTTGGCGGCCTTGCCGCCGAGTTCGAGCGTGAGCTTCTTGTCCGTCCCCGCGACCGTACGGGCGATGGCCTTGCCGACCTCGGTGGAACCGGTGAAGGCGACCTTGTCGATGCCGGGGTGCGCGACGAGCTCGGCGCCGGTCGTGCCGTCGCCCGTAAGGATGTTGACGACGCCCTTGGGGAGCCCCGCCTGGCGGCAGATGTCCGCGAAGAAGAGCGCGGAGAGCGGGGTCGTCTCGGCGGGCTTGAGGACCACCGTGTTGCCGGCGGCGAGCGCCGGGGCGATCTTCCACGCGAGCATGAGCAGCGGGAAGTTCCAGGGGATGACCTGACCGGCGACGCCGAGCGGGCGGGGGTCGGCGCCGAAGCCCGCGTAGGGGAGCTTGTCGGCCCAGCCCGCGTAGTAGAAGAAGTGCGCGGCGACCAGCGGCAGGTCCGAGTCGCGGGACTCGCGGATCGGCTTGCCGTTGTCGAGCGTTTCGAGGACGGCCAGTTCGCGCGAGCGCTCCTGGATGATGCGCGCGATGCGGAAGAGGTACTTGGCGCGCTCGGCGCCCGGCAGCGCCGACCACTTCTCGAACGCCTTGCGGGCCGCCCGTACGGCCCGGTCCACGTCCTCGGCGGCGGCGTGCGCCACCTCGGAGAGGACCTCTTCGGTGGCGGGGGAGACGGTCTTGAAGACCTTGCCCTCGGCGGCCTCGCCGAACTCGCCGTCGATGAACAGCCCGTAGGAGGGCGCGATGTCGACGACGGAGCGGGACTCGGGGGCGGGTGCGTATGCGAAGGTCATGGGTGCCTCAGTCCACCGTCACGTAATCGGGGCCGGAGTAGCGGCCTGTGCTGAGCTTCTGACGCTGCATCAGCAGATCGTTGAGCAGGCTGGACGCGCCGAAGCGGAACCACTCGCCGGTCAGCCACTCCTCGCCCAGGGTCTCGTTCACCATCACCAGGTACTTGATCGCGTCCTTGGTGGTGCGGATGCCGCCGGCCGGCTTCACGCCGACCTGTACGCCGACCGCGTCGCGGAAGTCCCGGACGGCCTCCAGCATCAACAGGGTGACGGGCGGCGTGGCGTTGACGGCCACCTTGCCCGTGGAGGTCTTGATGAAGTCGGCGCCCGCGAGCATCGCGAGCCACGAGGCGCGGCGCACATTGTCGTACGTCGACAGCTCGCCCGTCTCGAAGATCACTTTGAGGTGCGCGGCGGTGCCGTCCTCACGCCGGCAGGCCGCCTTGACCTGCTGGATCTCCTCGAAGACCGAGAGGTAACGGCCGCTGAGGAACGCGCCCCGGTCGATCACCATGTCGATCTCGTCGGCCCCGGCGGCCACCGCCTCCGCGGTGTCGGCGAGCTTCACCGGCATCCCGGCGCGCCCGGAGGGGAACGCCGTCGCCACCGAGGCGACGTTGATGCCCGAGTCGCCGAGCGCGGCCTTCGCCGTGCCGACCATGTCGGGATAGACGCAGATCGCGGCGACCTTGGGGGTGGTGCGGTCGGTGGGGTCGGGGTTGACGCCCTTGGCGCACAGCGCCCGGACCTTGCCGGGGGTGTCCGCGCCCTCCAGGGTGGTCAGGTCGATCATCGAGATCGCCAGGTCGATGGCGTACGCCTTCGCCGTGGTCTTGATCGAGCGGGTGCCGAGGGCGGCGGCGCGGGCCTCCAGCCCGACCGCATCAACGCCCGGCAGTCCGTGCAGGAAGCGGCGCAGCGCGCCGTCGCTGGCGGTCACATCCGCCATCGAGGCCAGTCGCTCCGCGGCGTCGTTGCCGTGTGCGGGTACTACCGCAGGGGGTGCCATGGTCACCAGCTGAGCATATCTAC
>NZ_JBHVHQ010000913.1:0-3375 GCF_042800135.1 Streptomyces sp. NPDC057654
CGCTGGCGCGCCTACGGCGCCACCGTCGCGGCCGGGCACGGCCAGGGCTTCGCCGAGGCCGTTCCCGGCATCATGGATGGGGCCAAGACGGCGATAGCGCGCCGCCGCGCCGAGCCCCGCGACGATCTGCTCTCGGACCTCATCCGCACCCGCGCCGAGGACGGCGACCGGCTCAGCGAGATTGAACTCGTCACCATGGTCTGGCACTTGGTCATCGCGGGGCAGACGCCCGCCAACCTCATCGCCAACGCCGCGGCCGTCCTGCTCGCCCGCCCCGAACAGCTCGCCGCCGTACGCGCCGACCCCGCGCTCATGCCGCGCGCCGTCGAGGAGCTGACGCGCTGGTGCGGCCCGACGCTGCTGTCGATTCCCCGCTACCCGCGCGAGGGCGTCGACCTGCACGGCACGCCCATACGCAAGGGCGAGCCCGTCACCGCCGTCATCGCCGCCGCCAACCGCGACCCGCGCGCCTTCGCCGACCCCGACCGGCTCGACCTCGCCCGCCCCGCCGGACCGGCCGGCCACCTCGGCTTCTCCCACGGCCCGCACTTCTGCCTCGGCGCGTCGCTCGCGCGCGTACAGACCGAAGTCGCCCTCACCACCCTGCTGCGCCGTTTCCCGGACCTCGCCCTCGCCGGTCCGACGGCCGCCCGGCGCGCCATGGACCCGGGCACCTGGCGGCTGGACGAGCTGCGCGTGACGCTCTGACCGACGGCTCGTATCGGGGGCTCCTGGGGGCGCGTTCTCCTTCGACGGCTGACAGGCCGTCAGGCCGGCAGGCCGTCAGCAGAGGGAATCACCCCTCGCGCGGCCCCCGCGCCTCGGCCCGCCCCACGATCGTGCCCGCGCGGTCGATGCAGATGACGTCGACCGCCACGGGCGCGCCGCGCAGCACGCCGAGCGCCTCGTCGCGGGCCGTGCGCGCGACGAGATCGCCCAGCGGCACGCCGCGGGCCGCGCACAACTGCATTGCCTCCAGGCCCGTGTTGGCCCCCGCCACCGCCGCGGCCAGCTCCTCGTCAGCGCCGCCGCCGCGGGCGAGGTCGGCCAGGAACGACTTGTCCACCTGGGAACGGGAGGAGTGCAGGTCCAAGTGGCCCGCCGCGAGCTTCGAGAGTTTGGCGAAGCCGCCCGCCACCGTCAGCCGGTCTACCGGGTGGCGGCGCACATACTTCAGTACCGCGCCCGCGAAGTCGCCCATGTCCAGCAGTGCGTCCTCGGGCAGCCCGTGCACGGCCACCGCGACCTTCTCGGACGTCGAGCCCGTACAGCCCGCCACGTGCGTACGGCCCGCCGCGCGCGCCACGTCCACGCCGCGCCGGATGGAGTCGATCCACGCCGAGCAGGAGTACGGCACCACGATGCCCGTGGTGCCCAGGATGGACAGGCCGCCGAGGATGCCCAGACGGCCGTTCCACGTGGAACGGGCGATCTCCTCGCCGTGGTCCACGGACAGCTCGATCTCCACGTCGCCGCTGCCGCCGTGCCGGGCCGCGACCGCCGCGACGTGCTCCCGCATCAGCTGCCTCGGCACCGGGTTGACCGCCGGTTCCCCGACCTCCAACGGCAGCCCCGGCCGGGTGACCGTGCCCACGCCCGGACCCGCCCGGAAGACCACCCCCGAGCCCGGCGGCAGCGCCCGTACCGTCGCGCGGACCAGTGCGCCGTGCGTCACGTCCGGGTCGTCCCCGGCGTCCTTGACGATCCCTGCCATCGCGCGGCCTGTGCCCAGTTCCTCGGCGGCCAGCGCGAAGGCCGGCGTCTGCCCCTTCGGCAGCGTGATCGTCACCGGGTCCGGGAACTCGCCGGTCAGCAGCGCCGTGTACGCGGCCGTGGCCCCGGCCGTCGCACACGCGCCCGTCGTCCAGCCGGGCCGCAACCCGGTGTGCTGCAACTGCGCGCCGCGCCCGCCGGTAACGTTCGCCTTCGCCTCAGCCATGGTGTGCTCCGGCCCCGCGATCCGCGCGGCCCGGACGCCGCCGGGCGGGGCAGTCACGACCAGAAGGGCACCTGATGACCACGCCGTCCGCGCGACCCGCGCCACGCCACGTACTGATCCTCGGCGGCACCGCCGAGGGCCGCCGGCTCGCCGCCGCGCTCGACGCCGACCCCGCGCTGCGCGTCACCAGCTCCCTCGCGGGCCGCGTCGCCCAGCCGCGGCTGCCCGCCGGGGAGGTGCGGATCGGGGGATTCGGGGGGCCCGAGGGGCTCGCCCGGTGGCTGCGCGAGCAGCAGGCGGACGCGGTCATCGACGCCACCCATCCTTTCGCCGGCACGATCAGTTTCAACGCGGCACAGGCGGCCGCCGAGGTCCATGTTCCCCTGCTCGCCCTCCGTCGGCCCGGCTGGGTCGCTGGTCAGGGCGATGACTGGCACTTCGCCGGGTCGCTGGAGGAGGCGGCGGACCTGCTGCCCGCGCTGGGCGAACGGGTCTTCCTCACCACGGGCCGGATGGGGCTCGGGGCCTTCGCCCACCTGACCCGCCTGTGGTTCCTCGTACGCTCCGTCGACGCCCCCGAGCCGCCGATGCCGCCGCGCATGGAGGTGCTGCTCGACCGCGGCCCGTTCACCGTCGAGGGCGAAGCCGATCTGCTGCGCCGCCACCGTGTCGACGTCCTCGTCACGAAGGACAGCGGCGCGTCGGCCACCGCCGCGAAGCTGGTCGCCGCGCGCGAGGCGAAGGTCCCGGTCGTCGTCGTGCGCCGCCCGCCCGTACCGGACGGCCTCCCGGCCGTGGGGACGGTGGGGGAGGCGGTGGAGTGGGTGCGCGGGGTGCTCGGGTGACGCCGGGGGCGTAGCTCCGCGCCGCGCACGACCGTACGCCCCTAAGGACGTACGGTCACCAGCCCGCGGAGCGGAGCGGGGCGCCCGGCCTCACCCCTCCGGATACCGCCTCGGCGTCCACACGATCTGCCGGCCGTCGCCCCGCCGGACCGTCCGCGTCTGGGACGAGCCGACCAGCAGGATGGTGCGCATGTCGACCTCGGCCGGGTCCAGGTCGGCGAGGCGCACGATCCGTACGCTCTCTTCCGGGCCGCCCACGTCGCGGCCGAGAACCACCGGGGTCTCGGGGGAACGGTGCTCCAGGAGCAGGTCACGGGCCTTGCCGACCTGCCATACGCGGCTGCGCGAGCCGGGGTTGTAGAGGGCGAGCACCAGATCCGCGGCGGCTGCCGCGCGCAGCCGCTCCGCGATGACCTCCCACGGCTTGAGCCGGTCGGAGAGCGACACCACCGCGTAGTCGTGGCCCAGCGGCGCGCCCGCGCGCGAGGCCGCCGCGTGCGCCGCCGTCATCCCCGGCAGCACCCGCACCGGCACATCCCGGTATGGGCCCTCCGAGGCGACCTCCAGCACCGCGGTCGCCATCGCGAAGAC
>NZ_JBHVHQ010000914.1:0-3368 GCF_042800135.1 Streptomyces sp. NPDC057654
CAGGACGAGGATGCGCATGGCTGCTGGTCACGCTCCCTTGATCAGCATGGCGCGGCGGCCGGCGAACTCGGCGTTGGCCCGGTCGTAGTCGTCGGGGCGTCCGATGTCGAGCCAGTAGCCGTCGAAGGCGTACGCGCGGGGCGGCGTGCCCGCGGCCAGCAGGTCGAGGACCAGTTCGTCGAAGCCGAGCGGCAGTCCGGGGGTGTAGCGGGAGAGGGCGTCGCGGGAGATGCCGTAGACGCCCATGGAGACGCGGTAGTCCATGCTGGGCTTCTCGGTGAAGCCGACGACCCGGTCGGACTCGGTGGTGAGCACCCCGAAGTCGATGGCGACCTGGCGGGCGTAGGTCGCGATGGTCAGGGGGCCGCCGGAGTCGCGGTGGTCGCGGAGCACGTCGCCGAAGTCGAGGTCGGTGAGGATGTCGCCGTTGAGCGCGAGGAAGTGGTCGGGGAGCCGGTCGAGCATGGTGAGCAGCGGCCCCATGGTGCCGAGCGGGCTGTCCTCGGTGGTGTAGCCGACGCGCAGGCCCCATTGGGAGCCGGTGCCGACGTAGGCGCGGATGATGTGGCCGAGGTGGCCGATGGCGAGGGTGCAGCTGGTGAAGCCGGCCGCGGCGAGCTGGCGCATCACGATCTCCAGGATCGCGTGCTGGTCGCCGATGGGGACGAGCGGCTTGGGCAGCGCGGTGGTGTAGGGGCGCAGGCGGACGCCCTTGCCCCCGGCGAGGATGACTGCGTGCATGGGTCCCTGCTCCTTCTGAACTGACATGGCACTGACTCCTTTTGACATCTCGTCAGACGTTGTAGATGTCGGTCTTGTACCGGGCCAGGTTCGCCGGGTCGCGGAAGAACTCGATGGTGTGGGCGAGGCCCTCTTCGAGCTGGTGGGCGGGGGCCCAGCCGGTGGCCTCGCGCAGCCGCGAGGCGTCGCAGAGCAGCCGCATCACCTCGGAGGCGGCCGGCCGCACCCGGCGGGTGTCCTCGCGGATCTCCAGCTCCGCGTCCATGAGCTTGCCGATGAGCGTCACGAGGTCGCCGATGGAGATCTCCCGGCCGGTGCCGGCGTTGAAGGTGCGTCCGACGACGTGCTCGGCGGGCGCGGTGCCGACGGCCAGGAAGGCGGCGACGGTGTCCTTGACGTAGCTGAAGTCGCGGGTGGGGCGCAGGTCGCCGAGGTCGAGCGAGCGTTCCCCGGCCGCGACGCGGGCGATGACGGTGGGGATGACGGCGCGCATGGACTGGCGGGGGCCGTAGGTGTTGAAGGGCCGCAGGGTGACGACGGGCGTCTCGAAGCTGGCGTGGTAGCTGTCGGCGAGCCGGTCGCCGCCCGCCTTGGAGGCGGCGTACGGGGACTGCGTGTTGATGGGGTGGTCCTCGGTGATCGGCACGGTCAGCGCGGTGCCGTACGTCTCGCTGGTGGAGGTGTGGACGAGGCGCGGCGTGCCGAGGTGGCGTACGGCTTCGAGGATGTTGAGGGTGCCGGTGACGTTGGTCTCCACGTAACTGTGCGGCGCCTGGTACGAGTACGGGATCGCGATGAGGGCGGCCAGGTGGTAGACCGTGTCGGCGCCGGTGATCAGCCCGGTGACGGAGCCGGGGTCGCGTACGTCGCCGAGGATGACCTCGGTCTGCTCCAGCACGTCCCTCGGCAGCGTCTCCAGCCAGCCGAACGAGGAGAAGGAGTTGTACTGCACCATGGCGCGCACCCGGCGGCCGGATGCGACGAGCGCCTCGACCAGGTGGGAGCCGATGAATCCCTCCGCGCCGGTGACGGCGACGGGTGCCTGGGTGGTTGCGGTCATGCGGGTACTCCTCTAGTGCGACATGTCGCTTTCTGCGGCATGTTTCCTCTATGGGCTTGCGTACCGTTCAGCGGTGCTGGTGCCGTTCAGCGGTGCGTCGTGATCCGGCCGAGCTGTGCGGTGGCGACGGCGAAGAGGGCGGCCGCGGCCCCTCCGCACAGGGCGAGTTGGGCGGTGGTCGGCCCGGCCGACCGCAGGGTGAAGACGACCGCCTCCCCGGCGGCCGCGGCGATGCACAGCAGCGCGGGGGCCCAGGCGGTGCCGAGCGCCTGGAGCAGCAGACCCGTCCACAGCACCGCGCCCAGCAGGAGCAGGGCGAGGTCGCGGGGCACGGTCAGCTGCGGGCTGCCGGGCCACAGCGCCGTCGTCGCGAGGGCGAGTACGGCGAGCGCCCCCAGGTAGGTGCTCAGGCACACGGCCAGCACCCGCATGGCGCGCAGCAGCAGCCCGCCCGAGCTCGTACTCTGCGCGAGGGCGCGCAGGGACAGTCCGCGGCAGCGGTAGAGCAGCCATTCGGCGGCCCCCATGCTGAGCGTGAGGGCGATGACGACGGGCCCGGAGGCGGGCGCTCCGTCGCCGTACCAGAGCCGGTCGCCGAGCGCCGCGAAGGTCGTCAGGACCCCGCAGGCCAGGCCGAACAGCCCGTAGGGCACCGACGCGGCGAGCGAGGCGGCGGCCGGGGCGGACGGCGGGGCGTCGCGGGTGGCGCGTACGGTCTCGCGGGCCGCGGCCCCGAGCGCGCCGCCCACGGTGATGAGCAGCAGGCCCGCGCGCACCGCCCCCGGCAGGTCGAGGAGGAGCAGCAGCGCGGCCCCGGCGGCGGTGGGCAGCAGGCAGTACAGCAGCAGCCGTTCGCCGCCGAGGACCAGCAGGACGGTGGCCGCCCCGAGGTACAGCGCCTGGCCCGCGGAGAAGACCGTCACCCCGGCGGGCGCGAGGAAGATCAGCGCGGAGGCGAAGGCGAGCACCGCGCCGAGCGGCGCGCCCAGCCGCAGGGTCCGGCCGCAGGCCGCGCGCCCGCCGGAGGCCAGCCGTCCGTACGCGCGGTGGGCGAGCCCCTGGTTCCAGGCCCAGGCGACGAGGGCGGAGGCGACGAGCGCCGCGATGCTCGCCGTCTGCCGCTCGCGGGGCGCGATGAGGAAGCGCTCCGCGAGTCCGTAGCCGAGTCCGGGGAGGGTGAAGACGACCGCGCGCAGCAGGGACTGCCAGGGCGCGGCCTTCCAGGGGTCGGGCCGGGGGCCGGGTTCGGGGAAGGAGCGGGGGACCTTGGCGAACAGGTCCTCGGCGAGTTCGAAGGCGTCGCGGCGGCCGTAGCGCTCGGCGGCCTGTTCGGCGGTCATGCCGTCGGCTTCGAGCACGGCGGCGATCTCGTCGGGGTGCACGGCGGCGGCGCACGCCTCCTTGAGCTCCTCGGCGAGTTCGTCGAGCGGGTCCGCGGCCCAGCCGGGGCGGCGGCGGGGCCGGGCCGGGCCCTCGGCGGCGGCGCGCAGCCGGCGGGTGGTCGCGGGGCCGCCGTCGGGCGGCGGCCCCCAGTGCAGCCGCGGTACGGGTTCGGGGTCGTCGGGAG
>NZ_JBHVHQ010000915.1:0-3367 GCF_042800135.1 Streptomyces sp. NPDC057654
ACCGACGGCTCCCGCGTATCGCGGGGCCGTCGGGCCTGGTCATCTTCGGCGTCACGGGCGATTTGTCCCGTAAAAAGCTGATGCCCGCGGTGTACGACCTGGCCAACCGCGGACTGCTGCCGCCGGGCTTCTCGCTCGTCGGCTTCGCCCGGCGCGACTGGGAGAACGAGGACTTCGCGCAGGTCGTCCACGACGCCGTCAAGGAACACGCGCGCACCCCCTTCCGCGAGGAGGTGTGGCAGCAGCTCGCCGAGGGCTTCCGGTTCGTGCCGGGCGTCTTCGACGACGACGAGGCGTTCAAGACCCTCAAGGCCACCATCGACGAGCTCGACAAGGCCCGCGGTACCGGCGGCAACTTCGCCTTCTACCTCTCCGTACCGCCGAAGTTCTTCCCGAACGTCGTCGAACAGCTCAAGAAGCACGGGCTGTCCGAGGGACCGGGCGACTCCTGGCGGCGCGCGGTGATCGAGAAGCCGTTCGGCCACGACCTCAAGAGCGCGCAAGAGCTCAACCAGATCGTGCACGACGTCTTCCCGCCCAACGAGGTCTTCCGGATCGACCACTACCTGGGCAAGGAGACGGTCCAGAACATCCTGGCGCTGCGGTTCGCCAACACGATGTTCGAGCCGATCTGGAACCGGTCCTACGTCGACCACGTGCAGATCACCATGGCCGAGGACATCGGCATCGGCGGCCGGGCCGGCTACTACGACGGCATCGGCGCGGCCCGCGACGTCATCCAGAACCACCTGCTCCAGCTCCTCGCGCTCACCGCGATGGAGGAGCCCGGCTCCTTCCACCCGAAGGCCCTGGTGGCGGAGAAGCTCAAGGTGCTGGGCGCGGTCGAACTGCCCAAGGACCTCGGCGCGCACACCGTACGCGGCCAGTACGCGCACGCCTGGCAGGGCGGCGAGGAGGTGCCCGGCTACCTCGAAGAGGAAGGCATCGACCCCAAGTCGATCACCGACACCTTCGCGGCCATCAAGCTGGAGATCAACAACCGCCGCTGGGCGGGCGTCCCCTTCTACCTGCGCACCGGCAAGCGCCTGGGACGCCGCGTCACGGAGATCGCCGTGGTCTTCAAGCGCGCCCCGTATCTGCCCTTCGAGGCCGGGTCCACCGAGGAACTGGGGCAGAACGCCCTGGTCATCCGGGTGCAGCCGGACGAGGGCGTCACCGTGCGCTTCGGCTCCAAGGTGCCCGGCACCTCCATGGAGGTCCGCGACGTCACCATGGACTTCGCGTACGGCGAGTCCTTCACCGAGTCCAGCCCGGAGGCGTACGAGCGGCTCATCCTCGATGTGCTGCTCGGCGACGCCAACCTCTTCCCCCGGCACCAGGAGGTCGAGCTCTCCTGGAACATCCTCGACCCGATCGAGGAGTACTGGGACAAGCACGGCAAGCCCGCGCAGTACGCGTCGGGCACCTGGGGGCCGGCGGAGGCGGACGAGATGCTCGCACGAGACGGCAGGAGCTGGCGCCGGCCATGAGAATCGATCTGACGGACACCACCTCGTCCCGTATCAACGCGGGGCTCATCGAGGCCCGGCACTCCATCGGCACGCCCGCCGTGGGGATGGTGCTCACCCTCGTCATCGTCACCGACGAGGGCAGCGCCTACGACGCGCTCAAGGCCGCCGGCGACGCGTCGCGGGAGCACCCCTCCCGCATCGTGGCCGTCATCAAGCGGCCCGGCCGCTCCCCGCGCGACCGCAAGATGGCCCGGCTGGACGCCGAGATCCGGGTCGGCTCCGACTCCGGCACCGGCGAGACCGTCGTGCTGCGCATGCACGGCGAGCTGGCCAACCACGCCGAGTCGGTCGTCCTCCCGCTGCTGCTGCCGGACGCCCCCGTGGTCGTCTGGTGGCCCGAGGACGCGCCGGACAACCCGTCCGCGGACCCGCTCGGCAAGCTGGCCCAGCGCCGGATCACCGACGCGGCCGCCGCGGAGGACCCGGTGACCGCGCTCGGGGTGCGCGCCGAGGCGTACGCGCCGGGCGACACCGACCTCGCCTGGACCCGCATCACGCCGTGGCGCAGCATGCTGGCCGCGGCCCTGGACCAGAAGCACTCCAAGATCAGCTCTGCGGTCGTGGAGGGCGAGGCGTACAACCCGAGCAGCGAACTGCTCGCACTGTGGCTCGCCGACCGACTGAAGGTGCCGGTCGAGCGGAAGGTCTCGGAGGGCCCCGGCCTCACCGCGGTGCGCCTCACCACGGCGGACGGCGTCATCTGCCTCGACCGGGCGGACGGCGCGCTGGCGGAGCTGGCCATGCCCGGCCAGCCGGACCGGCACGTGGCGCTCAAGCGGCGGGAGACCGCCGACCTGATCGCCGAGGAGCTGCGCCGGCTGGACCCGGACGACATCTACCGGGCGACGGTGACGCTGGGCGTCAAGCAGCTGACGAGCGCGGACAAGCCGGCGGAGACCTCGCCGGCCTCCGCCGGGGACACCGACGAGACGCCGAAGAAGGACACTCCTGCCGCGGCGAAGAAGAGCGCTCCGGCCAAGAGCGACTCGGCCAAGAGCAGTTCGTCGAAGAAGGCGACGTCCAAGTGAGCACGCCGCAGATCGTCGTGCACCGGGACAAGGAGCTGATGGCGCAGGCCGCGGCGGCCCGGCTGATCACGAAGATCGTGGACGCGCAGGCCGCCAGGGGCTCCGCCTCGGTCGTGCTGACCGGCGGGCGCAACGGCAACGGGCTGCTCGCGGCCCTCGCCGCGGCGCCCGCCCGGGACGCCGTGGACTTCTCGCGGCTCGACCTGTGGTGGGGTGATGAAAGGTTCCTGCCGGACGGGGACCCGGAACGCAACGTCACCCAGGCGCGCGAAGCCCTGCTGAACGCGGTGGACCTCGATCCGGCCCGCGTGCACGAGATGCCGGCGTCCCACGGCGCGTACGGCAACGACCCGGACGCGGCCGCCGAGGCCTACGCGGCCGAACTGGCCGCGGCCGCCGGCCCCGAGGACCACGGACCGGTGCCGTCCTTCGACGTGCTGCTCCTGGGCGTCGGCCCGGATACGCACGTGGCGTCGCTCTTCCCCGAGCAGCCGGGCGTACGGGAGAACGACCGCATGGTCGTCGGCGTACGCGGCGCCCCCAAGCCCCCGCCCAACCGCGTCTCCCTGACGCTCCCGGCCATCCGCTCCGCGCGGGAGGTCTGGCTGCTGGCGGCGGGCGAGGACAAGGCCCAAGCGGTGACGATCGCCCTCTCGGGCGCGGGCGAGGTCCAGGCCCCGGCCGCCGGCGCCTACGGCCGCACCCGCACCCTCTGGCTCCTCGACCGAGCCGCGGCCGCGGGGCTTCCCCGCTCCCTGTACCCGCCGGCTTCGGCGTAGTAGAGGGCGGGCCGCCCTGGGAGTCCTC
>NZ_JBHVHQ010000916.1:0-3364 GCF_042800135.1 Streptomyces sp. NPDC057654
AATCAGACGGTCTCCGGGAGCTCCTCAAGGCCCTCGGCGACCAGCTTCGCGAGGCGGTCGAGCGCGGCCTCGGCGTCGTCGGCCTCGGAGGCGAGAACGATCTCCTCGCCGCCCTGGGCGCCCAGGCCCAGCACCGCCAGCATGGAGGCGGCGTTGACCGGGTTGCCGTCGGCCTTGGCGATCGTCACGGGGACGCCCGAGGCGGTCGCGGCACGGACGAAGATCGACGCGGGGCGGGCGTGCAGCCCCTCGGCCCAGCCGACGGTGACGCGGCGCTCAACCATGGTGTTGCCCTTCAAGTCGTCATTGGTTGTCTAGACCAGTCTCTCACGGTGCCGCCGTCGCTCCTGCGGTGACGTCCGGCGCCGCGCCGCCCCCTGTTCCCTCCTCCATTGTGCCGCCCCGCCCACCCGTACCCGCCGTCACCTGCCGCGCTCCCGCCGCCGCGCCCCACGGCACGGGCGAGCGGGGCCCTGTCAGTACCCGGTCGTACGCTGGCCCCATGCACACGCCGTCGGAGCACGCCGCGTACCCGACCCACTGGGAAGCCGATGTCGTGCTGCGCGACGGCGGCACGGCGCAGATCCGGCCCATCACCGAAGCCGACGCGCAGCGCCTGGTCAGCTTCTACGAGCAGGTGTCGGACGAGTCGAAGTACTACCGCTTCTTCGCCCCCTATCCGCGCCTGTCCGACCGCGACGTCCACCGATTCACCCACCACGACTACGTGGACCGCGTCGGCCTCGCCGCCACGGTCGGGGACGAGTTCATCGCCACCGTCCGCTACGACCGCATCGACGCGCGCGGCATGGCCGCCACCGCCCCCGCCGACGAGGCCGAGGTGGCCTTCCTCGTCCAGGACGCGCACCAGGGCCGCGGCGTGGCCTCCGCCCTCCTCGAACACATCGCCGCCGTCGCCCGCGAGCGCTCGATCCGCCGGTTCGCCGCCGAGGTGCTGCCCGCCAACACCAAAATGATCAAGGTCTTCACGGACGCCGGGTACACCCAGAAGCGCTCCTTCGAGGACGGCGTCGTCCGCCTCGAATTCGACCTGGAGCCCACCGACCAGTCCCTCGCCGTCCAGCGCGCCCGCGAGCAGCGCGCCGAGGCCCGCTCCGTGCGGCGGCTGCTCGCCCCCGGCTCCGTCGCCGTCGTCGGCACCGGCCGCGAGCCCGGCGGCGTGGGCCGCGCCGCCCTGCGCAACGTCCTGGCCGGCGGCTTCACCGGCCGTACGTACGCGGTCAACCGGGCCTTCCCCGAGGGCGCCTCGCGGCTGCTCCCGGAGGACGTGCCCGCCTACCGCTCGGTCGGCGACATCGAGGAGACCGTCGACCTCGCGGTCGTCGCGGTCCCCGCCGACCAGGTGCCCGCGGCCGTCGCCGACTGCGGCGAGCACGGCGTACAGGGCCTCGTCGTCCTCTCCGCCGGATACGCCGAGAGCGGCCCCGAGGGCCGCGACCGCCAGCGCGAACTGGTCCGCCAGGCCCGCTCGTACGGCATGCGCGTCATCGGCCCCAACGCGTTCGGCCTCATCAACACCGCCCCCGGCGTGCGGCTCAACGCCTCCCTCTCGCCCGAGCTGCCCGCCGCCGGACAGGTGGGGCTGTTCTCCCAGTCCGGCGCCATCGGCATCGCGCTGCTCTCCGGGCTGCACCGCCGCGCGGCCTCGCTCGCGGGCGTCTCCACCTTCGTCTCCGCCGGGAACCGCGCCGACGTCTCCGGCAACGACTTCCTCCAGTACTGGCACGACGACCCGGCCACCGCCGTCGTCGTCATGTACCTCGAATCCATCGGCGACCCGCGCAAGTTCACCCGCCTCGCCAAGCGCACCGCCGCCGTCAAGCCGGTCGTCGTCGTCAAGGGCGCCCGGCACGGCGGCACCGCCCCCTCCGGCCACGCCGTGCCCACCACCCGCATCCCCGACGCCACCGTCTCCGACCTGTTCCGGCAGGCCGGCGTCATCCGTGTGGACACCGTCACCGAACTCGCCGACACCGGGCTGCTGCTGGCGGCCCAGCCGCTGCCCGGCGGCCCGCGCGTCGCCATCCTCGGCAATTCGGACTCCCTCGCCCTCCTCACCTACGACGCCTGCCTCACCGAGCGGCTCCGCCCGCTGCCGCCGCACGACCTCACCACGTCCGCCGGACCGGCCGACTTCCGCGCGGCGCTCACCGACGCCCTCGCCGACGACCTCTGCGACGCGGTCGTCGTCACCGCCATCCCCTGGGTCGGCGACGCCTCGGCCGCGGAACTCGCCCAGTCCCTGCGCGAGGCGGTGGCCGCCGCCCCGACGGCGAAGCCGGTGGCCGTCGTACACCTCGAAATACCGGGGCTGGCCGAGGCGCTGGCCGCCCCGCGCGAGGACCCGGAGGCCGCGCCGGGCCCCGCCGCGGGCGGCATCCCCTCCTACCCCGCCGCCGAACGGGCCGTGCGGGCGCTGGCCCAGGCCGCGCGGTACGCGCAGTGGCGCAAGGGGACCGCCACGCCCGGACGGGTCCCGGAGTACGAGGACATCGACGAGGCCGGAGCCGCGGCCGACATCGACGTGCTCCTCGCCGCCCACGGAGAGGCCGCGTACGGGCGCGCGCGGGTCAGCGCTGACGGCTCCCCGCCCGGCGAGACCGCGGCTGCCCCGGCTGCTTCGTCGGCCCCTCGCTCCGTGCAGCTGTCCGCCGCGGACACCCAGCGGCTGCTGGCCCGGTACGGCATCCCCGTGCTGCCCGCGCTCCCCGCGCCCGGCCCCGACGAGGCCGTACGGGCCGCCGAACGGCTCGGCTACCCCGTCGCCCTCAAACCCACCGCGCCCCACCTGCGCCACCGCGCGGACCTCGGCGGGGTCCGCCTCGACCTCGGCGGCGAACGCGAACTGCGCCGCGCCTACACCGAGCTGACCGACCTGCTCGGCAAACCGGAGGAGCTCCGGCTCGTCGTGCAGTCGATGGCCCCGCGCGGCGTCGACACGGTCGTACGGGCCACCATCGACCCGGCCGTCGGCGCGGTGCTCTCCTTCGGGCTGGCCGGCGCGCCCTCCCTGCTGCTCGGCGACACCGCGCACCGGCTCGTACCGGCCACCGACCGCGACGCCGCCGAGCTGATCCGGTCCATCCGCACCGCCCCGCTCCTCTTCGGCTGGCGCGGCACCACCCCCGTGGACACCAAGGCGCTCGAAGAGCTCCTGCTGAGGGTCTCCCGCCTCGTCGACGACCACCCCGAGGTCGTCGCGGCCGACCTGGAGCCCGTGGTCGTCGCCCCGCACGGCCTCCAGGTCCTGGGCGCCACCCTGCGCCTCGCGCCCCCGCCCGTCCGCACCGACCTCGGCCCCCGCCGACTGCCCGCCTACTGAGACCCATACGCCCCGTAGGAT
>NZ_JBHVHQ010000917.1:0-3362 GCF_042800135.1 Streptomyces sp. NPDC057654
GTCGCAGGCGGCGCGCCAGCCGGGCGGTGGCGCGGTCGAACTCCGCGTACGTCCATACGCGTTCCCGTGTGCGGACGGCCGGGGCGTGCGGCCGGGCGCGTACCTGCCGCGCGAAGAGGTCGACCATCGTCGGCGGTGCCCCGTCGTGCCGGCCGCACAGGGTGAGCGGCCGCATGTCGGTCCATACGCGGTCGACGTGGTCGAGGCACTCCTCCGTGCGGCCGGTGAACCCTTCGGCGCGCCAGCCTGCCGGAAGGTCACGGTCGGCGGGCCAGATCGCGTGCTGTTCCTCGCGGTTCACCACGACGCTGAACTCGCGCTGCTCGTCGTCGAACATGTCGTACGCCGTCCTCCCTCTCGCGCCTCTCACGCTCACGGTCCAGGTCGCTTTTCAGCTCTCCGCGCCCGCGTTCAGGGCCCAGGAGAGCGCCCGCGGGAGCATCGCCTCCCACGCGGCGTAGGTGTGGCCGCCGTCTCCGTACGCGCACTCCACGGCGTGGCCGCGGGATGCCAGTTCCGCTCCCGTGCGCCTGGTGGCGTCCAGTTGGTCGATGCCGTTGTCGAGGACCGTCTCCGCCTCCTCGTGGCTCGCGGAGAGGAAGAACCGGGCGGGCGGGGGTTCGGCGGCGGTCGCGGGGGCGAGACGGTGGTCGGTCAGCGGGCCCGACAGGCCCACGGCTCCGTCGAAGCTCTCCGGGCGGCGCAGTGCGGCGCGTACCGCCGTGACCGCGCCCAGGCTCGCGCCGACCGCCGTGGCCCGTCCGCCCCGCCACCGTCCACCGAGCCGCTCGTGCAGGTACGGGGCCAGTTCGTCGGCGAGCAGGTCGACGAACGTGTCGTCGAGCAGCTCCCGGTTGCGGGCCGACCACTCGGTGGGGCTCACGAACAGCGCGGCCGTCGCCGGGATCCGGCCTTCGAGGGCCAGCCGTTCCAGGATCGCGGGGAGCCGCATGACGTCGGCGAACTCGGAGCCGTCGAGCACGATCAGCGTCCGCTCGACGACTTCCGGCTCCCCGGCGGGAAGGAACAGGTCGAGCCTGCGCGTACCGGCGAACCGCTTCCCGTGCCACCGCAGTTGAGTGAGGCGGTCCTCGCGGGAGGCGGCGCCGGGGTCCGGGGCGCTCTCCCGGAGGACCGCGGCGGCGTAGGCGGCGGGGGTGCGGTGCGCCATCATCAGCCGCAGCGGGATCTCGCGGCCGAGCAGCCGCCGGATCGCCGCGGTCGCGCGCGGCACGAGCAGGGAGTGGCCGCCCTGGGCGAAGAAGTCCGCTGTGGCGGGCACCGTCCGGCCGAGCACCTCGGACCATGCCTCGGCCACCCGCGCCTCCAGCCCGGTCGTCGGCGCGGCCTCCGGCTCGGCGGCGACGACCGGCGGCAGCGCGGCGCGGTCGACCTTGTTGTGGGCCGTGAACGGGATGCGCGGCACCTCGACGATGTGGTCGGGGAGCATGTAGGCGGGCAGCGTGGCGCCGAGTCTGTCGCGCAGCGCGGCCGCGTCCACGGGCCCGGTCGCCACCACGTACGCGACGAGGGCCGGGCCGGTGTCCATCTCGGTCCGCAGGACGACGCACGAGCTGATGCCGGGCTCGCGCAGCAGGACGTGCTCGATCTCGCTCGTCTCGATGCGGAAGCCGCGGATCTTCACCTGCGTGTCGCCGCGCCCGAGGAAGTCGACGGCGCCGCCCGGCAGATACCGCCCGAGGTCCCCGGTGCGGTACATCCGGGAGCCGGGCGGTCCGAACGGGTCGGGGACGAACGCCGTCGCGGTCGCCCCGGGGCGCCCGTGGTAGCCGCGGGCCAGCCCGTCGCCCGCGAGGTGGATCTCGCCCCGCATGCCGACGGCCGCGGGCCGCAGGTTCCGGTCCAGCACGTAGACGCGCGTGTACGGAATGGCGTGCCCGAGGGGCACCCGGCCCGCCCACGAGCCGGCGTGGAAGACGGTGGCCAGCACCGTGCACTCGGTCGGCCCGTAGGACGCGGTGATACGGCAGCCCGGCAGCGCCTCGCGGGCCGCGGCGAAGCTCTTCGGGTTGACCACGTCACCGCCGACGATCAGCTGACGCAGCCCGGCGAACGCGCCGATGCCGCGTTCCACCAGCAGGTCGAGCTGTGGAGAGACCAACTTGAGCGTGGTCACGCCATGTTCGCGCACCAACCGGTCCAAGTCGTCGAGGAGGGTTCCGGTGTCGGTGACCACCACGCAGCCGCCGTGTGCCAGCGGCGTCCACTCCAGGACGGCGACGTCGAACGTGAGCGGCCCGCACTGCATGAACGTGGCGCCGGGTCCGATGTCGAGGTAGCCGGCCGCGCCCGCCGTCAGCCTGCCGAGCGCCCGGTGTGTTACCGCCACCGACTTGGGCGTCCCCGTCGATCCCGACGTCGAGATGAGGTAGGCGAGGTTGTCGGGTCTCGCGGCGGGCGGCAGGTTCGCGGAGTCGTAGCCGCTCAGGTCGGGTTGTCCTGCGCCGCCGTACACCAGCGTCGGCGCCGCTCCCTGGGGGAGCCGGTCGCGCGGCGCGGGGCTGACGACGGCGAGGACCGCGTCGGCGTCCGCCAGCAGACGGCGCAGCCGGCCGGTGGGATGGTCCGGGTCGAGCGGGAGGTAGGCGGCGCCGGTCTTGGCGACGGCGAGCAGCACCACGAACCGCTCGACGGTCGTGTCCAGGCAGACGGCGACGACGCGTTCGGGCCCCGCGCCGAGCGTGCGCAGGTGCCGGGCCAGCCGGTTCGCGCGCGCGTTGAGCTCCCCGTACGAGAGCACGCCTGCCGCGCCGGCCACGGCCGGGGCCGACGGGCGGCTCGCCGCCTGTACCTGTACGCGCTCGACGATCGTGGCGTCCGGGGCCGGTGTCGTGTCGTTGCCGGCGTGCAGAAGTTTGCGCTCGGCCTCGTCCACCAGCGTCATCTCGTGCAGCGCGGTACGGGGGTTCGTCACGCCCTGTTCGAGCAGCCGGATGTAGCCCGCCGCGAGTGCGGCGATCGGCTCCTCGTCGAACAGCGCCGAGCGGTATACGAACGTGGCGCGCAGCCGGCCGTCGACGACCTGGGTGGTGAGCGACAGGTCGAAGCGCGCGGTCACCGGCAGTTCGGGGTGCCACCACGTCGGTGCGTCCTGTGCCTCGGCGAGGCTCACCCGGTCGCCCGCGTGGTTCATCACGACGTCGAAGACCGGGTTGCGCCCGGCGTCGTGGCCTGCGCCGAGCTGTTCGAAGGGCACGTCCTGGTCGGCTTCGGCCGCCATCCAGGCGTCCCGTGTGCGGGTCACGACGTCGCGGAAGGTCGGTGACTTCCCGGAGAGGTCGACCCGCAGCGCCACGGTGTTGACGAAGAAGCCGACCAGATCGCGCAGATCGGGGTGCGGG
>NZ_JBHVHQ010000918.1:0-3361 GCF_042800135.1 Streptomyces sp. NPDC057654
CCCCCACCCGTCGACCACATCCTCAACTGGTCAACCTGGCGCCGCAGACGCCAGCACCAAGCCCGCATCAGCCACTACAAACGACGCGGACACAGCCCCTGAAACTGACCACCAGTCACGGCAAAGACCGTTGCAGTACTAGGGCTTCGGTGAGGATGTCGATCGTGCCGTAGCGGGTGCGAAGCTGTTCGTCGTCGGTGCTGACCTGGGCGGCGTGGTCGGCGGTGGCCTTGTCGAGAGCTTCGCGGTAGCGGTCCGCGTGGGTTTCGGTGGGGAGGTACTCGCTGGCGACCTTGATGGCATGCTGAAGGTAGGGCATGCGCTCGTCTTGAGCGGTGTGGGCGCTGGTGAGGAGTTCTCGGGGATCCTCGCCGTCGATCGTCCCGAGGTGTATGCCGATGGCCAGGTCGTAGTCGGGGTCGGCGGTGAGAGCATCGCGCAGGGCCAGTCGGGCCGCGATGAGATCGCCTTGCCGCCAGGCGACGAAGGCGTACAGCGTCAGCGCGGGGACGGCCTCCTGTGCGAACGGTTCGGCGCAGTGCCGGGCGAGGTAGGCCCACAGGCGTCGGGCGTGGGGCAGGTCGTCGTCCTCCGCGCGGGCGATGCCGGCTTCCACGGCGCCGTCGTCGTGCAGGCCGACGATGAGCTGAGTGGTCAAGGAGCGGTTGAGGTCGGTCGCTCCGGCCCGGAACTGGTTGAGGGCCGCATGGATCTGGGCGCAGGTCGCCGTGAGCATGGCGTCGCGTCCGGCGCGGGTCGCGGAGCGGGTGTTGAACTGGTCGATGGTGGTGTTCAGGTGCTTGAGGAGGTTGGGGTTGGCTGTGGTGGGCCTGAACTCCTTGACGATGTCGCGGGTGCGGGGGCCGGGGGTCCGGCCGAGGCGGGCCATTTGGGCGGTGATGCTGGTGGGGTCGCTGGCGGTTGGGAGCGGTTCGCCTTCGCAGCATCCTTCGGCGGGGCACTCGTACGCCCACCACCGGTTCCCGACGAGCCCGATCGTCTGGAGGACGGTGGCGCGCAGTTCGGTGAGTGTGGCGGTGAGCCAGTCGCCGACCGGGGCGAGGAGCGCGGCCGTGTCCCAGGGGGTCTGGTCGGCGCGCGGTTCGCGGCAGAGGTAGACGACGACGCCTTGGTCGGGGTTGTGCCCCTGCCGGTGGGCGTAGGCCACGAACTGGCGGGCGGCGAGTTCGGCGGTGGCTTTCCACTCGGCGGGGTCGTCGGGCAGGGGGCACGTCATGGTCGGGCCGTCGGTGAAGTTCTCGCCGGGGGCGTGGAGGGCGATGCTGTCGTCGGGGTAGTGGCCGAGGAGGTAGGGCAGGATCTGTGCGAGGTTGGGCAGGCTGGTGACCTGCACGGTGTTGTCGGGGCTCACTTCTGGGTTCCTTCCGCGGAGTGGGGGTTGGGTTGCCCGGTGCGGGCGGGTGGGGGCGGGGCGGGGATGCCGCGCGGCTTGTTCGTCAGGGCGGGGAGCAGGCGGTCGCGGAGGAGCGCGCCGAGGTCGGTGGCCAGGTCTTCGCTGGTGCGTGTGTTGAGGACGGCGTGCCAGGTGCGGCCGGGCTGGAGCCGGGCGTCGCGGGCGGCTTGTGCGTCGGCCTGCTCGGTGGCGGTTGCGCCGTCGGGGATGGGCGGGAGGTCGGGGCCTGCGGTGATCCAGGTCTGGATGGCGAGGCCGCGGGACTGGACGCGCAGGCCGAGATGGTGGCCGTCGGGGTGGTGGTAGTCGGTGGTGCGGTCGGGGGTGCCGGTGGGCGTTTGGTGCCAGGGGAGTTCGAGGGTGGGGGCGATCTGGTTGAGGGGCGGGACGTCGATCTCGTCGCGTGGCGCGGCGAAGGACGGGCGTCGGCGGCGGGTCGTAGGGGTCGTGCCGGGTCGGATGAGATTGCTGGGTTCGGTCATACGGCTGCGGCCTGGGGCATGACCTCGTCGAGGAGCGCGAATGCCTGGTCCCAGGCGACGAGGGTGTGGGCGGTGTCCAGGTAGCGGTTACGTTGCTCGAAGGCTTCTTTGGCTTCGGCGTGGGCTTTGGCGTAGTCGTCGTCGGGGGCGAGGGAGTCGGCGTGGCCGATGAGGCAGTGCGGGCCGAGGTCCCAGACGATGGCGTTGACGGCGGCGCACCCGGCGGACAACGCGTCGATGTCGTTGCCGTACCAGTGGAAATCGTGGGTGTTGAGGCCGAGGTCGCGCAGGCGCTGGGCGACGGAGCGGAGCATCGTGCCCGAGCCGACGGCGGGATCGCAAAAGGACATCCCCGGTTTGACGAAGCCTGCATCCACGGTCATCTGGGCCATCGCGTCCGTGATGGATGCCGGCGTGTGGTACTCGCCGCGCCACTTCTTGTCGCTCTTGTGGCGGAGGCCCGTGAGTAGGGGGCTGAGGACGTCGGCTTCGGAGCGGCGCCAGGGATCGTCGTGGCCGGTGAGGTCGAAGAGGCCGGTGTTGACGGCGGCGTGGGTGACGGCGTGGACGGCGCGGAGCTGCTGCTGGTCGGGCTCGGGGTTCCAGGCCCAGTCGTGGAGGCGTATCGCACGGTTGATGAGGTCGGGGCGGTTGATCCAGTGGCCGAGGTAGACCTCCTTGAACAGGCCTGGGAGGTCCTCGGGTTGGAGGTTGAGTATCCAGTCCGCTATGCCGGGCACGTTGCGCAGCAGGCAGAGCGCGGCGACGGTGCCGAGGGGGACGTCGATGCTGCTGCCGCCGAAGTTGCGGTACCAGGCGTCGAGTACCTTCTCGGCGATCGTGTGGGCGTGGTCGTGGGGGTCGCGCGGGGCGGCGTACTTGCGCGCGGTGATCTTGGTGGTGCGGTTGGCGGCCTTGGACTTGGGCGGGGGCTTCTTCGCCCATGACGGTGCGGGCCGTTCGGTGGCCCGGGGGGCGGCGCGGGGCAAGAAGTCGTCGGGCATGGTTGCGGATACCTTTCTGCGGGCGCGCATGGGGCCGCCCCGGTGCGCGGTGCGCGACCGGGGCGGCGTGGGGCGGGGTTGGGGTGGATTCAGCTGGTCTGCTGGAGGGCGGTGCCGATGCCGCGGGCCTCGATGGCGTAGGCGGCTTCGGGGTATCCGGCTTGGTGCAGGCCGCTGATGAGGAACATCAGGGCTGCCTCGTGGGCGTCCATGTCGCCTGTGAGCTGCTCGAAGGTCATGTCGCGCAGTTCCTTGGGCCGGTACTCGTAGCCGGTGCGCAGGTTCTGCTCGATGCGGGCGAGGGCCGCGGTGGTCTGCTGTTCGGTGAGGCCGAGCAGGGCGGACCAGGAGGCGAGGGTGGCGTTGTCGACGGGGAGGTTCACGGGCTGGTGCCTTTCGGGAAGGCCGTGCCCGGCCGTGCCGGTGCGGCCGGGCACGGCGTGGGTCAGGAGGTGGGGTGG
>NZ_JBHVHQ010000919.1:0-3354 GCF_042800135.1 Streptomyces sp. NPDC057654
GTGGCTCCCCCGGCCGGGGCGGCGGCGAGTGCGGAGAGGATCAACGATCCCACGGTGCCGTACAGGGCTGCTGCTCTCACTGACCGCCATCCCTTCGCGCATTATCCGACAAAAGGGATATTTGGTTCGGTGGGCGGTGAAGTAAAGCACTGGAGGTGAGTGTCGGCCCGAAACCCCCGGACTGCCGAGCGCCCGCCGTCCGCCAGGTGCCGGATGACTGCCGAGCGCCCGCGGTGGGGGTGGCGGTTCAGTCGTGCGGGCCGCGGAGGTTCTCGGCGAGTGCTGCGCGCAGCTGCGGATCGGCGAGCGCGGCCCGGCCCCGTACGGCCAGCGCCGTGAGGAAAGACCGTTCCCCGGCCGGGCCGTCTTCCTCTTCACCTTCCTCTTGCCCGGCGGCGTTCCCCGCCTTGGACGTGCCCATCCGGCCGAGCACACGGGCCCCCGCCGGAGAGGCCCAGTGGGTGTACGGCCGGATCTCGTACCGGACGATGGCCAGGCAGCCGAGCGTCAGCACCAGAGGCAGCGCGAACCAGGCCGCCATCGGGCCGGCGCCCGACTGCGGCGGCGTGATCAGCAGCGTCGCGACGGCCATGGCCACGACCAGCGCGCACGCGCCCCGTACCTGGCCGATCGCCGAGGACACGTTCGTACGGTCGGCCGGGCTCACCGCCAGCCCGGCCGCGGTGAGCCGCTCGGCCAGGGCCCGCACGGAGTCGGCGGCGGTGAGCGCGGTCCTTATGGCCGGTACGCGCGACTGCCCCTCGGGGCCGATCGCCGTGATCACGGACCGTTCCATGTCGTCGTGGCCCACGGGGTCGACGACGGTCGCCCAGCCCGTGTGCGCGAGCAGCAGCCGACGCTGCCGGGACATCGACACCAGCGCCAGATCCGTGACCCGGTGCGGCCCGCCGGCCAGGAACGCCGCCTCGTACAGGGTCAACGGCAACGCCCCGGCGTCGGCCCCGGACTCCTCGGCGGAGGCCGGGGCCAGGGCGGCGGCGGACGCGATCAGACACAGACGGGCGCAGGTGAGAAACGCCGCGCCCCAGGCGACAAGCAGGAAGATGACCCACATGGCGGCCTTTTTTACTCGATGACCGGGCTGATGCGCCATGGTCGAACAGGAATTGGGATCGTTGTCTCAGGCGGCCCTTGCTTCAGGGGCGGGTCGGGGTCAGCCGCAGCGGCGGCCGGAGTTGATGCAGCGTACGACCGAATCCATCAGCGCTCCGGGCATGAAGTTCGCGAAGTCCGCGTGGTCGGTGACCGGCTTGCGGAGCTGTTCCGGGAAGCTGTCGACCGCGAAGTTCGGGCCCGGCGGCACCTTGTAGGCGAGGGTCATCCGGAGCTGTGGCACCGCCTTGAAACCGCTCTGGCAGCGGCCCGTGGTCTTGTCGGGGAAGGTGAGATGGGTGCGGTGGTTCGCGCTGTCGGTGTTCTGGCCGTCCCAGCAGCTGGGGAAGTCCAGTTGGCGTACGACCTGGCTGCCGCGCGGGCACAGCGGGTACTTGTCGGTCAGCACGCGATCGGTGAAACCGGTGCACGTCCACTGCGCGCGGGCGTTGGCGGTGCCGTTGGTGAACGCCTTCGCGTCGCCGGTGATCGTGCGCAGCGCCTTCGGCATCGCGGTGACCTTGGCGGCCGGGCTGCCGCGGAAGGTGAGGCTGACGGAGGCCGGGGTCAGGACGCGGCCGATGTTGCCGTCCTGGCCCGAGTCGCCGCCACGGGTGACGTCGCGCAGTACGGGCCAGAAGTACGTGGACTTGTCGCCGCGGTCGCAGGTGGTGCCCGCGGCGCTCAGCGAGGCGTCGGTGGAAAGGGCGTCGGTGGAGCGGTTGCCGACGTAGTCGTGCAGGTGGTGGGCGCCGTTGCGGACGCCGGGCGTGACGATGAAGTTGTCGGGGTTGCGGTGGCCCTCCTCGTTGCGCCCGCACCGGCTGGTGAAGCTGCCGGTGGACGCCGAGGGCGCTGCGCGCTGGTCGCGGGGGGCTCGGGCTTCGGGGCTTACGCCGCGGATGTCGACGAAGTCGGAGGCGGCGGGGCCGGAGTGCTGGTGTTGCCGCTGGTCGGAATTCTGCTCTTGCGGCCGGCTCTGATCCTGGCTTTGGTCCTGCCTTTGATCCTGGCTCTGGTCTCGGCCTTCGGCCGGGTCTTGTGCCTGGTCATCGCGGTTGTCGGCCCCGCCGTCCGACCCGTCGTCCGTTCCGTCCTTAGGGGCGTTGTCAGTGGGGGATGTCACGCTGGGTGATGTCGGTGGCGGAGAGGTCTGATCGGCGGAGGGGGGAGAGGTGCGGGCGGAGGCGTTGCCGGTGACGGCGAGGAAGGTGCCTGCCGAACCGAACAGGGCGATGAGGGCGATGACGATGAGGTGCGTGGCGCCGATACGGCGGCGGTGACTGGCGGGCATGGGGGCTCACTTCTTCTCGGGCGACTGCTCGGGGCGGGTGGCGGCAGGTGGCAGCGGATAGGTGGGCGAGGGGGAGGCGGACGGTGTGTCGGTAGTCGTAGGGGCGGGCGTTTCAGGGGTGGAAGTCGCAGGGGCGGACGTCGCAGGGGTGGAAATCGCGGGGCCGGCGGGCGTACGGGCCGGTGCGGGCCGGACGGTGGGCGGCGGCGCGGAGCTCAGGGTCTGTTCGGCGATGGCGTCGAAGTCGACGAGGCCGGTGGCCTCCAGGACCTTGATGTGGTCCAGGACGGTCGCGTTCGCGTCGTCGGCGAGAGCGCGTACGAGCGAGTTGCGGGTGGTGGCCCGGACCTGGGCGACGACCGTGAAGACCTTGCCGTGGGCGAGCCGCAGGATGTTCGCGAACTCACGGTCGTACGCACTGCCGCTCGCGGCGCCGAGCCGCGTCAGCCAGCCGCGCTGCTGGGCGTTGGGCTGGTTGGGCAGGTCGAGGCCCAACTGGTCGGCCACTTGGCGCACATGGTTGTCGAGCGCGGTGTGGCCCGTCACGAGGTGCTCGCCCGCGCGGCGGACGGCGGCGGTGGTGCCGCGCTCCTCGGCCTGCTGCCCGGCGGGCAGTTCCCAGAGCCCCGCCAGCCGCACCCGGTCGACGAAGTCGCGGTCGAGCGGGGAGAGCGGGCCGTATCGCGTGTCCACGGAGCCGGCGGTCAGGTCGGCGGCTCCGGTGCCGAGGCGGTCGCGGTACGACCAGATGGGGAAGAGCAGTGCGGCTACGGTCGCCGCCAGTGCGGCGACGACCAGTCCGGTGCCGGTGAGGGATCGCATGGTGCCTCCTGGTGCGGCACCGCACGGTATGCGTTACGCGTTGATCGTCCGGCTTTTTCGGCGAACCCGGCCGGGGGCGCGGGGCGCGGATCACGGTCCCCGCCTGGGAGTTGGGGCCGAAACAG
>NZ_JBHVHQ010000920.1:0-3344 GCF_042800135.1 Streptomyces sp. NPDC057654
GAGCATCGCCGCGAGGCGCGCGGCCCGCAGGCGCTGCGCCCGTTCGGCGCGTCGCCCCTGCTCGTAGCCGGCCTTGGCCCGCTGTGCCGCCGCGCCCAGCCGCAGCACATCGGAGCTCGCCCGCGCCATCAGTTGAGGGGCGCTCATGGCGGCGGTGGGGCCGGAGCCGGTGAGCGAGATGAGCCCGGCGAGGACGAGGCCGAGCGAGCACAGGATGCCCAGGGGGCGCGGTGATCGGCGGCACGCCCGGCAGGGAGGACGGTAGGGACGACGGTGGGAGCATCGCATGCTTGGGATCGTGGCCCGGCCCGCGCGCGTCCGCCCGTGCAGAGGACCGATTGGCGCAACGGCCGCTCCGCGCGCCTCCTTGTGACACCGCGCGTCTTCTTCTAAAGAGGACGCGCGATTGCACAAGAGGGGGCGCCCGGGGGAGCCCCCTCCACCAACACTCGGCGGCGTCCATGGAGATCCCTAGAGATCCAGGAGATCCCGGAGATCCCTAGAGGGGCGCCTCCCACACGACCCGCGAGCCGCCCCCGTCCTCCCCGAGCCCCGGCCCGTGCGTGCTGGAGCCGCCCAGCGACTCCGCGCGCTTGGCGAGGTTCTTCAGGCCGCTGCGCCGGCCGTTCTCCGGGATGCCCACCCCGTCGTCGGCGACTGTCAGCCGTACGCCGTCGCGCCCGTCCGGCAGCTTGGCGGTCGCGTCGACGAGCACCTCGATCCGCGACGCCTGGGCGTGCCGGAACGCGTTCGACAGCGCCTCCCGGAGCGCGGCGATGAGGTTCTTGCCGGTCAGCTCGCCGACCTTCGCGTCGACCGGCCCGACGAAGGCCGCCGAGGGCTGGAAGCCCAGCGGCACGGCGGCCGTCCCGATCTCCCGCAGGACGCGGGTGCGCAGCCCGGCCGGGGCCTCCGTCGGCCCCTGCTGCAACGCGAAGATCGCCGTGCGGATCTCCTGGATCGTCACGTCCAGCTCGTCCACGGCCTGGCCGAGCTTGACCTGCACATCGGGCACGACCGCCTTGCGCTGCGCGCTCTCCAGCATCAGCCCGGTGGCGAACAGCCGCTGGATGACCAGGTCGTGCAGGTCGCGGGCGATCCGGTCGCGGTCCTCGTAGACGGCCAGCCGCTCCCGGTCGCGCTGCGCGTCGGCCAGGACGAGGGCGAGCGCGGCCTGCGCGGCGAACTGGGCGGCGAGCGTGCGCTCGGTGTCGGTGAACTTGCGGTCGCCGCGGCTCCTGGGCGTGGCGAGGGTGCCCAGCACCCGGTCGCCGTTCTTGAGCGGCAGCAGCATGCTCGGGCCGAAGAGCGGCGCGGCGTCCGTGATCATGCGGTCGTCGGTGGCCGAGTCGTCCACGTACACCGGTTCCCCGGCGAGGAGCTTGGAGACGACGGGGCTGTGCGGCGGTATCACCGTCCCGAGGAGTCCGGCGCCGTTCTCGGCGCTGACCGCCACCATCTCCAGGCCGCCCTCGTTGTCGGGCAGCAGCACGATCCCGGCGGCCGAGTCGGCGAGGCGGCGGGCCTGTTCGGCGACGACGGCGAGCGCGTCCTCGGCGTCGCTGCCGGAGAGCAGCGCCGTGGTCACGGCCACCGAGCCGTCGATCCAGCGCATCCTCTGGCGGCCCTCCTCGTAGACGCGCGCGTTGCCGATGGCGATGCCCGCCTCGGTGGCGAGCACCCGCACCATGTTCAGGTCGGCGTCGCTGAACAGCCCGCCGCCGCGCTTCTCGGCGAGGTAGAGGTTGCCGAAGGTCTCGCCCTGCACCTTGATCGGGACGCCCAGGAAGGTGTGCATCGGCGGGTGGTTCGGGGGGAATCCGGCGTAGCGCGGGTCGGCGGTCAGATCGGCGAGTATGACCGTCTCGGGCCGGCGGATGAGGGCGCCGAGGAGCCCGCGGCGCCCGTCGGGCAGGTCGCCGATCAGCGCCTGTTGCTCGTCGGACACGCCGTGCGTGATGAACTCCGACAGCCCCTCGCCGGCGGCGTCGATGACGCCGATCGCCGCGTACTCGGCGTCGGCCAGCTCCGCGGCGGTCTCCGCGATCCGGTCGAGCGTGGTGCGCAGTTCGAGCCCGTTGCCGACCGACCGCATGGCCTCCAGCAGCCGCGGCACGCGGGCGGTCAGCTCCGTGGACAGGCCCTGGAGGCTGCGGTTCGCCTCGGTGGCGATGTCCAGCGGGTCCGGCGGGCCCGAAGAATCCGGCGGGCCCGGCGAATCCGGGGGGCCCAGCGGACCCTGAGAGTCCGGTGAGTCCTGTGGTGCTGACGTGGCTGCCATAGACCTGAGACTAGTAAGTCCCATTTGCAAGTGAAAGTCGCCTATGGCTGGTGTCCGGACCTTCCGTCTCCCGCTCGCGCTCCAGCATCCGCCGGAACGGCCCGTCCGCCGCCGCCAGCTCCGCGTACGCGCCGCGCTGCACGGCGCGGCCCCGCTCCAGCACGACCACCTCGTCGACCGCGTCGAGCCCCGCCAGCCGGTGCGTGATCAGCACGCTCGTACGGCCCTCGGTGGCCGCCAGCAGATCCGCCGTCAGCGCGTCCGCCGTGGGCAGGTCCAGATGCTCGGCGGGCTCGTCCAGGACCAGCACCGGGAAGTCGGCCAGCAGCGCCCGCGCCAGCGCGAGCCGCTGCCGCTGGCCGCCGGACATCCGCGCGCCGTGCTCCCCCACCAGTGTGTCCAGCCCGTCGGGAAGGCCGTCCACCCAGTCCAGGAGCCGGGCGGCGCGCAGCGCCTCCCGCAGCTCGGCGTCGCCCGCGCCCGTACGGGCCAGCCGCAGGTTCTCGCGCACCGAACTGTCGAAGATGTGCGCGTCCTGCGCGCACAGCCCGACCAGCCGGCGCACCGCGTCGCCGTCCATCGAGGCCGCGTCCCGGCCCTCCGCGCCCAGCGTGTACGCGCCGGACTCGGCGTCCAGGAAGCGCAGCAGCACCTGCGCGAGCGTCGTCTTGCCCGCGCCCGAGACGCCCACCACGGCGACCTGCCGCCCGGCCGTCAGCTCCAGCGAGAAGCCGTCCAGCGCGGGCTCCTGCTGCCCCGCGTGGCGCGCCGTCAGGTCCCGTACGCGCAGGGGGAACGGGGACGCGGGAGCGGGCAGCGGCTCGGCGGGCTCGGCCACCGGCTCGGGCGCGTCCAGCACCTCGTACACGCGCTCCGCGGAGCGCCGCACCCGCTGCCGGTACTGCACCGCCAGCGGCAGCCCCGCGACCGCCTCGAACGCCGCCAGCGGCAGCAGCACCACCACCGCCAGCCACACCCCGCCCAGCCGGCCGTCGTGCAGCGCCTGCACGCCCGCCCAGGCCGCCGCCGCCACGGTCAGCCCGGCCGCCAGCGCGGACAGCCC
>NZ_JBHVHQ010000921.1:0-3327 GCF_042800135.1 Streptomyces sp. NPDC057654
TTTCAGCGCCGATGGTACTGCAGGGGGGACCCTGTGGGAGAGTAGGACGCCGCCGAACAATTTTTAGCCGGTGTCCCGGACCTTGTGGTCCGGGACACCGGCATTTTTGCGTTTAGGGTGCAGTCATGCGCTACGACCTCATCATCTTCGACAACGACGGAGTGCTCGTCGACAGCGAGCCGCTCTCCAACCAGGTGCTGTCCGAGTACCTCACCGAACTGGGCCACCCCACCTCGTACGACGAGTCCCTCCGCGACTACATGGGCGCCGCCGTCCACCGCATTCACGAGCTCGTCCAGGAGCGGACCGACCGGCAGCTGCCGGCGGAGTTCGACGAGACGCTGCACGCCCGGGTCTTCCACGCCTTCGAGCAGCACCTCCAGCCGGTGAAGGGGGCCGCCGAACTGCTGGAGTACCTGGTCGCCGAGGGGGTCTCGTACTGTGTGGCGTCCTCGGGCACCCATGAGCGGATCCGGGTCGGGCAGCGCAAGGCCGGGCTCGACGAGTGGTTCGAGGAGGAGTGGATCTTCAGCGCGGACGATGTCGGCAGAGGCAAGCCGGCGCCCGATCTGTTCCTGCACGCGGCACGGTCGATGGGGGTGGAGCCGGCCCGCTGCGTCGTCATCGAGGACAGCCCGCTCGGGGTGGAGGCCGCCGTCGCCGCGGGGATGGACGTCTACGGCTTCACCTCCATGACCCCCGCCGACCGGCTGTCCACCGCGACCGAGGTCTTCACCGACCTCGGAGACCTTCCCCGGCTCCTCGCCTGATCCGTCCTCGACTCCAGTCGCTTCGGCCTCGACCGCCGACTCCCCGAGATTCGCTGTGTGATCCATCTACCCAGCGGTAGTTCCGGCCCGTACGCTCCCCGCCATGACTGCCACCCCCGATTCAGTGGCGCGACTGCGGCACGGCCGAACAGCCCTGGCCGTCAGCTTCTTCGTGCAGGGCGCGGTGTTCGCTCTGCTCGTGACCCGGATCCCGGCCATTCAGGATCAGTACGGGATATCCGACGGGCTGCTGCCCGTCTTCCTGGCCGCCGTGCCGATCCTCGCGGGCGCCGGCAGCTTCGGCGCCGAGCGTCTGGTGGCGCGGGTGCGGCCGAGCGTCGTGCTGCGCTGGGTGCAGCCCGTCGTCTGCCTCGCGCTCCTCGCCGCGGGCTCCGGCGACGCGCTGTGGGAGGCGGCGGTCGCGCTCGGGCTGTTCGGGCTCGCGGTGGGCGCCCTGGACGCGTCGATGAACATGCTCGGCGTGAGCCTCCAGCGGGCGTACGGGCGGAGCATCATGCTGGGCTTCCACGCCGCGTACAGCCTCGGGGGGATCGTCGGGGCCTCGCTCGCCTGGGCCGGGGCGCACTGGCACCTCTCGCTCGCCGTCCTGTACGCGCCGCTGGTCGCGGTGGTGATCCCCGCCGCCCTCGTCGCCAGCCGCTGGTATCCGGACCGGCGCACGCCGGAGCAGTCGGGCATCGAGGACGGGGAGGCGGCCCGGCCGGGCTCGCAGGCGGTCGCCACGCGGCTGCTGCTGCCGCTGTGCCTGGTCATGGCCTTCGCCTATATAGGCGACTCGACGGTGTCCAACTGGAGCGCCAAGTACCTCCAGGACGTGCTGCACAGCTCGGAGCAGCTCTCCACGGTCCCGTACAACGTCTACATGGTGATGACCCTGCTGGGGCGGGCCGTCGGCGACCGGGGCGTGCGGCGGTTCGGGCCGGTCGCGGTCGTACGGGTCGGGGCGGTGGTGGCGGCCTGCGGCTTCGGGGTCGTCGCCCTCGCGCCCGGCGCGTGGGCCGGGATGCTCGGCTTCACGGTCCTCGGCCTCGGGCTGTGCGTGATCGTGCCGCAGACCTTCGCGGCGGCCGGGCGGCTGTTCCCCGGAGCGACGGATATCGCCATCGCGCGGCTGAACATCTTCAACTATGTGGGCTTTCTGATCGGTTCGCCGCTCGTCGGGGCTCTGGGGGACGCCTGGAGCTACCGCGGCGCGATGGCCGTACCGATGCTGCTGGTGCTCGCGATGCTCTTCTACGCCCACTCGTTCGGTTCCGCCGCCGACCGATACCGTGGCGGGCATGAGCGGCCGCGCACAGTTGATGTGGGATGAGGCAGTAACGGGCTACGACTTCGGTCCGGGGCACCCTATGGACCCGGTGCGGCTCGCGCTGACCATGCGGCTGGTCGAGGCGTACGGGCTGCACCGCGAGGTCGACGTGGTGGCCGCGAAGCCGGCCGGCGACTCCACGCTGCGGCTCGTGCACCGGCAGGACTACGTGGACGCCGTGCGTCGGGTGTCGGCCGATCCGGGCGCGGCCGACGGCTCGTACGGGCTCGGGACCGTCGACGATCCGGCGTTCGCGGGGATGCACGAGGCGTCGGCGCTGATCGCGGGTCAGTCGGTGGGCGCGGCCGAGGCGGTGTGGCGCGGCGAGGCGCTGCACGCGGTGAACTTCGCGGGCGGGCTGCACCACGCGATGCCGGGCGGCGCGTCCGGGTTCTGCGTGTACAACGACGCGGCGCTGGCGGTGGCGCGGCTGCTGGAACTGGGGGCGCGGCGGGTCGCGTACGTGGATGTCGACGTACACCACGGGGACGGGGTGCAGGCGGCGTTCTGGGAGGACCCGCGGGTGCTGACGATCTCGCTGCACGAGCACCCGAGCACGCTCTTCCCGCAGACCGGCTGGCCGCAGGAGACGGGCGCGGACGGGGCCGAGGGCTCGGCCGTGAACGTCGCGCTGCCGGCGGGGACCGGGGACGAGGGGTGGCTGCGGGCGTTCCACGCGGTGGTGCCGGAGCTGCTGGCGGCGTTCGCGCCGGACGTGGTGGTGACGCAGCACGGGGCCGACACGCACTTCGAGGACCCGCTGGCGCATCTGGCGGTGTCGCTGGACGCGCAGCGGATGGTGGCCGAGTCGTGCCACGCGCTGGCCCATGAGCACGCCCAGGGGCGCTGGGTGGCCCTGGGGGGCGGCGGGTACGCGGTGGTGGACGTGGTGCCGCGGACGTGGACGCATCTGGTGGGGATCGCGGCGGGGCGGGCGGTCCCGCCGGAGTCGCGGGTGCCGGACGAGTGGCGGCACGAGGTGTACCGGCGGACCCGGTCGGCGGCCCCGGCCCGTATGACGGATGGCCGGGCTCCCGGCTGGCGGGATTTCGTGGAGGCCGGATACGACCCGGCGGACCGGCTGGACCAGGCGATTCTCGCCACGCGGCGGGCGGTGTTCCCGGCGCATGGCATGCTGCCGCTGCCATAGCCGGCGGCAGCATGCCCCACGAGCGCCGTCCGTCCCGTAGCGGATGCTTTTGGTGATTTGCCCGCACCGTGCCGGGG
>NZ_JBHVHQ010000922.1:0-3309 GCF_042800135.1 Streptomyces sp. NPDC057654
GCTCAGGACTGCGGCAGCGGCTTGCCGTACCAGAGCTCGATGAGCCGGGCCGCGATCGAGATGCCCGTGGGCGGCAGGACCTCCCCGGAGTCGAACGCCGCCCGCAGGTCGTCCCGCGAGAACCAGCGGGCCTCGTGGATCTCCTCGCCGTCCACCTGGATGTCCGAGGACGTGGCCTGCGCCATGAACCCGAGCATCAGGCTCGACGGGAAGGGCCAGGGCTGGCTGGCGATGTACTCGACGTCCCCCACCACCACGCCGGCCTCCTCGGCGACCTCGCGCCGCACGGCCTGCTCGATCGACTCCCCCGGTTCGACGAACCCCGCGAGGGTCGAGAAGCGCCCCTCCGGCCAGTGCATCTGGCGGCCGAGCAGCGCCCGGTCCTCCTCGTCCGTCACCAGCATGATCACGGCCGGGTCGGTGCGCGGGTAGTGCTCGGCGCCGCACGCCTGGCAGCGGCGGATGTGCCCGGCCGCCGCGACGACGGTGCGCTCGCCGCAGCGCGAGCAGAAGCGGTGCAGCCGCTGCCAGTTCTCCAACGCCACCGCGTGCACCAGGAGCCCCGCGTCCCGCGGCGACAGCAGCAACCCCGCCTCGCGCAGTCCCGCCGGGCGCGCGGACTGGTCCATGCGGCCGGGCAGCGCGTCCTTCTGGAGCGCGAAGTAGCGCACGCCGTCCTCGTCCTCGCCGAGGAAGTAGCGGTGCGTCTCGGTGACGGGGGCCTCGAAGGCCGGGGTCATGACGAGTTCGGTGCGGCCGTCGGGGGTGTCGTCGACCAGGGCCTGGCCGCCGGAGACCACGAAGACCCGCGTCGTGGGGTGGCTCCAGGCCGCGGCCAGCCACGCCTCGTCGAGCCGGTGGTGCGCGGCGCGGTCGATGCCGCTCGCCATGCTGAGCGTGATGGGCCGGCTGTCGGTGCGATCGGTGGTGGTCACGGCTGCTTCCAACTCCCCCTGCGAACGGGTGGTTTACGTCTGGGCGTGCGCTGAAGCGCGTGCTTGCGCGTCAGCTCTCGGTGGGCCAGTGCTCGGCGAGGTCGCCCCAGAGGTACGCGGCCGTCTCGACGCCCTTCATGAGGAGGTCCAGTTCGACCTTCTCGTTCGGCGCGTGCCAGCCGTCCGACGGCACGGAGATGCCGAGGAAGAGCACCGGGACGCCGAGCACGTCCTGGAGGTCGGCGGCCGGGCCCGAGCCGCCCTCGCGCGTGAAGCGGATCCGCTGCCCGAAGGCCCGCCCCATGGCCCGTACGACGGACTGGAGCGCGGGGTGGTCGAGCGGCGTCAGACAGGGGCGGGTGGCGCCCCAGAAGGTGATCTCGTGGCGGATGCCCTCCGGCAGGCGCGCGGCGATCCACTCCCGCACGCTCTGTTGGATCTTCTCCCCGTCCTGGCCGGCGACCAGCCGGAACGACAGCTTCAGCTGGGCGCTCGACGGCACGATGGTCTTGCCGCCGGGCCCCTGGTAGCCGCCGCCGATGCCGTTGACCTCGGCGGTGGGCCGCGCCCAGATCCGCTCCAGGGTGGTGTGCCCGGCCTCGCCCGCGGTGGCGTGGGAGTGCGCGGTCCGCAGCCACCGCGACTCGTCGAAGGGCAGCTCGGCGAAGAGCTCGCGCTCGCGGTCGGTCAGCTCCACGATGCCGTCGTAGAAGCCCGGAACGGCGACCTTGCGGTCGTCGTCGTGGAGGGCTGCGGCCAGCCGGGCGGCCTCGGTGGCGGGGTTGGGCACCGCGCCGCCGAAGGAGCCGGAGTGGATGTCCTGGTCCGGTCCGTAGAGGTCGACCTGGCAGTCGGTGAGGCCGCGCATGCCGGTGCAGACGGTCGGGGTGTCCTCCGACCACATGCCGGTGTCGGAGACGATCACGGTGTCGCAGGCGAGGCGCTCCGCGCGGTCGCGGATCAGGTCGGGGAAGTGCGGGGATCCCGACTCCTCCTCGCCCTCGATGAGGAGCTTGAGGTTGACGGCGGGCGCGGTGCGGCCGGTGGCCGCGAGGTGGGCCCGTACGCCCAGGGTGTGGAAGAACACCTGCCCCTTGTCGTCGGCGGCCCCGCGCGCGTACAGCCGGCCGTCCTTGACGACGGGGTCGAAGGGGTCGGTGTGCCAGCCGTCCTCGCGGGCGGCGGGCTGCACGTCGTGGTGGCCGTAGACGAGGACCGTGGGGGCCGCCGGGTCGCCGGAGGGCCACTCGGCGAACACCGCGGGCGCGCCGGCCGTCTCCCAGATCTCGGCGGTCGTGAAGCCCGTCGCGGTCAGCTTCGCGGCCAGCCATTCGGCGCTGCGGCGCACGTCCCCGGCATGGCCGGGGTCGGCCGATACGGAGGGGATGCGCAGCCACTCGGCGAGATCGTCGAGGAAGGCGGCGCGGTGGCCGTCGAGAAAGGTGCGGACGGCACTGTCCGGGGTGTTGCTCATGACATCGACCCTATCCGCCTGCGGACCGTGCCCATTACCGGGTTTCCTCGCCGCCGGACGGCCCCAGGAGGAGCCGTTCGAGGGCCGGGCGGTCCGGCAGCCCGGCGGGCCGGACGACCTCGCCGCCGCGTACGTACAGGAAGGCCGCCGATACGGACGACAGCGGCAGTCCGTGCCGCTCGGCCCAGGCGAGCCGGTAGATCGCGAGCTGGAGGGGGTCGCCGTCGCGGCCGTGGCCGGTCTTCCAGTCGACGATCTCGTAGGTGTCGCCGCCGGGTCCGCTCTCGCGGTACACGGCGTCGATCCGGCCGCGGATCACCCGGCCCGCGAGGGTCAGCTGAACGGGCACCTCGGCCTGGTAGGGGGTGAGGTGGGCGTACGGGGTGCGCTCGAAGGCTTCCTTGAGGGCGGTCAGGTCGCGTTCGTCGGCGATCTCGGGTTCGTCGTCGGCGCCGCCGGGCAGTTCGTCGGGGCCGAGCAGCGGGAGCGGCAGCGCCTCGAACCGGGACTCCACCCAGGCGTGGAACCGCGTGCCGCGGCGGGCCGCCGGCTGCGGCGGGCGCGGCATGGGGCGGGCCAGTTCGCGCGCGAAGCCCTCCGGGTCTGCTGCGAGCCGCAGCAGCTGCGAGGCGCTCAGGGCGGACGGCAGGGGGACGTCCCGGACGGCCGCGCGGGTGCGCCGCAGCTCCCCGGCGAGGGCGTCGAGGTCCCGGTCCCAGGAGTCGGCGAGGCGCTGCTCCTCGGGCAGCAGGGCGGCGTCGGAGAGAGCGGCGGCGTCGGGGTCCGGCGCGAGTACGGGCCGGGTTCCCGCTTCTCCGACCGGGGCGGGGTGCTCGCGCGCGGGCGCCGCGTCCCGGCCCGTCACGGAGTGCCCCGCCGCGGAGTGCCCCGCCGCGGCGC
>NZ_JBHVHQ010000923.1:0-3309 GCF_042800135.1 Streptomyces sp. NPDC057654
GCCCGAGGGCGGCCGGGTCGCCGACCGCTGGAAGCGCGACCGCTGGTCGTACACGGCCCACCGGGACCGCGTACGGGCCGGGGAGCCGCCGCAGCCCAAGCGGGACGACGCGGTGACGGCGGCGCAGAAGCTGGCGGCGCGGGAGACGGCGCAGGCGCAGTTGGACGCGCAGGAGGCGCTGGACGATCCACTGGTGATGGCGGGGCGGCGGCTGGCCGGTGAGGCGTTCGCGGGTGAGGTGACGGAGGTGGAGATGGCCTACACGGAGGCGAAGGTTCCGCGTCCGCGCCCGCTGCTGACGGTCCGGACGGAGGACCGCCCGTTCCTGGAGGAGCACGCCAAGCTCTACCGGGCGATGGCCGACGGCAAGACGCAGACCGCCGAGTTCGTGGCGTACGAACCGGGCGCGCTGGTCGTGCGGTTGACCGGCGGCATGGGGCGCGGCAAGGTCCCCGAACCGGGTTCCGTCCCGGAGAAGGGGGACCGCGTGTGCTGGACGCTCTTCGAGCACGCGCCGCGCGGCGGGCCGGAGTTGCCGGACCCGGAGCGCACGCCGTGGACGCATGGCGGCCCGCCGGTCGCTGCCGCGGGCGGCGCCGAGGGGGCGGACCCCACGGCCGTACGCCCACCCGAAACCGCTGCCACTGCCGCTGCCATTGCCGCTGTCGCTGCCGAGCGGCCCGACCCCGTGACCTCCGAGGACTTCCTATGACCGGTTCCCGTGCCGCGTTCGACCCGGGCGCCGCGGCCGGCGCCGCGACGGACGCGATCCTGCACGACACCCTGAACGGCCCGCACCGGGGCGTGGTCGTCGACTCCCCGCCCGGCGCGGGCAAGTCCACGCTCGTCGTGCGGGCCGCCCGTGAACTGGCCGCCGCCGGGCGCCCGCTGATGGTCGTCGCGCAGACCAACGCCCAGGTGGACGATCTGGTGGACCGGATCGCGAGCCAGGACCCGGAGCTGCCGGTGGGGCGGCTGCACAGCAACGACCCGCACCCCTACGACCCGGCGCTCGACGCGTACCCCTCCGTCGTGAAGTCCCCGAAGGCGGCGGCGCTCGCCGGGCTCGACATCGTGATCTCCACGGCCGCCAAGTGGGCGCACACCAAGGGCGTCGAGCCGTGGCGGCACGCGATCGTGGACGAGGCGTACCAGATGCGTTCGGACGCGCTGCTGGCCGTGGCCGGGCTCTTCGAGCGGGCGCTGTTCGTGGGCGACCCCGGCCAGCTGGACCCGTTCAGCGCGGTGGGCGCGGACGGCACCGGCCAGTGGGCGGGGCTGTCGTACGACCCGTCCGCGAGCGCGGTCTCCACGCTGCTGGCCCACAACCCCGGCCTCCCCCAGCACCGGCTGCCCGTCTCCTGGCGGCTGCCCGCCTCGGCCGCACCGCTGGTCTCGGACGCCTTCTACCCGTACACGCCCTTCCGCAGCGGTACGGGGCCGGGCGAGCGGCGGCTCTCCTTCGGCGTGCGCTCCGACGGCTCGGGGCCGGACCGGGTGCTGGACGAGGCGGCCGAGTCGGGGTGGGGGCTGCTGGAGCTCCCCGCCCGCAGCACGCCGCGTACGGACCCGGAGGCGGTACGGGCCGTGGCGCTGGTGATCCGGCGGCTGCTGGACCGGGGCGCGGCGGCGGTCAGCGAGCGCTCGCCGGACCCGGTGCCGCTGTCCCCCGACCGCCTCGCGGTGGGCACCGCCCACCGTGACCAGGCCGCGGCCGTACGGGCGGCGCTCGCCGAGCTGCGCGTCTCCGGGGTCGCCGTGGACACGGCGAACCGGCTCCAGGGCCGCGAGTTCGACGTGACGGTGATGCTCCACCCCCTGTCGGGCCGCCCCGACGCCACGGCGTTCCACTTGGAGACCGGCCGGCTGTGCGTACTGGCCTCGCGCCACCGGCACGCGTGCATCGTGGTGTGCCGGGCGGGGGTCGCCGAGCTGCTGGACGACCATCCGTCGGCGGAACCCGTGCAGCTGGGGACGGCGGTCAAGTTCCCCGACGGCTGGGAGGCGATGTGCGCCACGTGGGAGCAGTGGTCGGAGCACCGGGTGCCGTGGCGGCCCTGAGCCGGGGCCCCCTCGGCCTGGGCGAAACGGTCCGGTGAGGTGAACGGAACGTCCCGTTGAGCCGGGGCGCACTTGCGCAGGACGGGACAATGGAACGCGGCACACGATCCTGGAGGTAGGCACATGTCCGAGCCGCAGTCGGCAGGCGAAGCGCACGAGGCCGCGCCGCGGCGTATGAAGCCCGCGCCCCTGCTCTTCGAGCCGCCGGAGTCGGTGGCGGAGGCCGAGCACTTCTTCGACCTCGAATCGATCGACGATCCGCGCGAGCTGCTCTCCCGCGCCACGGAGCTGACGCTGGCCTTCCGCGCGGCCGCCGACCGGGCCACGGAGTTCCAGGCGATCGCCGCCGCCCTTCTCGCCGACCCCAAGCGCTTCGACCGCCTCTCCGCGTCCGCGATCGGCGAGCGCGCCGACTGGACCGAGGACTACGCCCAAAAAATGATCGACTTCGGCCGCGGCCTTCTCCGAGGCGGTCCTTCGCCGACGGCCTGACGGCCGGTCGCCACGCCACCGTGCTTGAGGGGCCCGGCCCCCGACGCCCGGCAGGGGCTGCGGCCCGGCACCCACGCCGGGGCGACGTGCCCGCGCGCGTGCGCCCGGCCCCATACGGGCAGGGCCAAGCGCGCGGCAGCCAGCCGCCCCAGTCCGTACAGCCAGGGGCTGAGCCGCCCCGCCCCCTACGGACAGGGCCCCGCCGGTAGGGGCCCGACGCCCCGGCCCCGCACGGTGAGGAACTCGACGGCCCGGCCGCGTACGTACAGGTCCCGGGCGCCAAGGGGCCCGGCGGCCCCAATAGACGAGAACCTGGCGCTCAGGAACCGGCCGCACGTGCCAAGCGCCTCGGACCCGCATAGCCGGGGGCCGAGCACGCCCGGACCGGCGACGCCGGTCCGTACAGTCGGGGGCCAGGTGCCCCGGCCCAGTACAGGCCAGGCGTCGGGGTCAGACGGTGCGGCCAAGGGCTCGGCCGCCCTGGCCCCTACGGACAGAGACCGGGCACTCTGGGGCCCGCCCCATGCGGCCAAGGCCCGGCGGCCCGGCCCCGCCCCGTCAGAGGCCCCGGCCCCCGGCCGCACAGCCAAAAGCCCGGCGCCCCACCTCACCCCGTCAGAGGGCCAGCCCCCAGCCGCACCCTCAGAAGGCCCGGCGGCCCGGCCCGGCCCGTCAGAGGCGCGGCCCCTCGGCCATACAGCCAAAGACCCGGCACCGCGGCCTCACCCCGTCGGGGGTCCGGCCCCCGGCCGTACC
>NZ_JBHVHQ010000924.1:0-3296 GCF_042800135.1 Streptomyces sp. NPDC057654
GGGGCGGGGCTGCTGTCGGTTTGCTGCCTGCGGCGGCGTTCGTGGCTGGGGTTCAGGCTGGCTCCGCTGCGCTGCGCCGCTGGCTGCTGCCGCGAAGTGGCCGTTCTGGGCTCTTCGGCTGCGGGTGCGTCTCGGACCCTGCGGGCCCACGGCGCTTGTAGCGGCTGGAGGCTCTGCTGCGCTCCGCAGGTGGATTACTGGCAGGTAGGGTGCGGTTGCCGCCTGACAAAAGCGCTATTTGGGATGCGGAATCGGGCGGTAACCGCACCCTGTTGAAGGGTGAACCTGGCGCACCAGGCATACCGGGCGCACTCTCCGCTAGAGCGGGGTTTCCCCGGCCTCGAACCCCTCTCCTGTGGGCGGAAACCGCCCCCGGGCGGTCGGACCCCAGCCGCAGCGCAGTGTTGCCGCATCCACCGGCCACGGGCTTGGTTCGCTGTGTCGCTGGGGCTGCTGCGCCTGTAGTGGAGGGTGGGGCGGTAGTGGGGAGCGCAGGAGGCTCTGCTGCGCTCCACAGATGGCTACTGGTGGGTAGGGTGCGGTTGCCGCCCGGCAAAAGTTCCTTATCGGGCACCGAATCGGGCGGTAACCGCACTCTGTTGAACGGTGGACCTGGCACATCGGGCATACCGGGCGTGCTCGCCGTCAGAGTGGAGTTTCCCCAGCCTTGGGCCCTCTTCGTACGGGCGGAAACCGCCCCCGGACGGCCAGCAGCCCCCAGGCGCAGCGCGCCCCTCACTTCGGCTGCTGTGGGCCGCAGGTCCGAGACGCTCCCGCACCCGAGCCGCCGGGCAGTCACCTCATCGCGGCAGCAGCCAGCGGCGCAGCGCAGCGGAGCCAGTCTTAACCCTGGCCACCCACCGGCCCGCAGGCAGTGCACCAAGATCAGCCCGCCTCCCCCTCCGCTGCCGGCGCTTTGGACCCGGAGGGTCCGAGACGAAAACCGCACCCGGCCGAGCCGAATACCGCCCCACCCACCAGCCCCCGCGCTGTGGGCCGCAGGCCCGAAACGCACCCGCACCCGAAGAACCCCCCCCCACGCCATCGCGGCAGCAGCCAGTCTGAACCCCCGCCGCAAGCCGGGCCGCAGGCAGCGAACCGGCCTCAACCCACCCCCTCCCCTCCCACTGCCGGCGCTCTGGGGCCGGAGGGCCCGAGATGAAAGCGGCAGCTGCCCGAGCCGAATGCCGACCCACCCAGCAGCGGTCCGCGACAGCGACCCAACACCAGGCGACGGTCGGCCGAATCGGCATCGGCACCGTCCCTGCCACCGTTGACGGCTTGGACCGTAGGCCCGAGGTGAATCCGCACCTGAGCAACCGGCAACGGCTGCTTTACGGCGGCGGGCGGCAGCCGCCGCCATCCAGGCCGCAGTCCGAGCCATCCGACCCACTTGTCGTACCTGCAACTACTGCGTCGGTAGGGTGCCGTCATGTCGTATTCGCCGATGCCGCTCCGACTCGACACCGTTCGGATGACGTTGCGTCAGTGGACCGAGCCCGACATCGAGGCCCATCGCGCGCTCGTTGCCGAACGGGGTGGCGGTATGCCGTCGATCGAGGACAACCGGCTAATGATCGAGAATCAGCGCGCTGCGTGGGCGCGGACAGGGATCACTCTGCTGCCCCTCATACGCCGGGATGCGGGCGACTTCATCGGATATTGCGGGCTCACGGTCGGTCGGGCTTCCGCTGACGAGCCGGAGATCGCCTATGAGTTGTTCCGGCGCGTGCACGGACAGGGTTATGCCACCGAGGCGGCGTCAGCGGTGCTCGACGCGGCGATCGCGACTGGGCGGAAGCGGCTCTGGTCGTCGGTGCGTCCCTGGAACGCGCGGTCTTTCCGCGTCCTCGAAAAGCTCGGGTTCGAGCGCGACCACGTCTCGACCGAAGACAGCGGCGAACTGGTGTGGCTCACCCGCGCGCTGCCGTAGCCCACATCTCCAGCTCGCGGAGCGCCGCCTCCACGGTGGCCCGGGAGGCCGTGACCACGGGCCGTCCGGTCATGTCATCTGGAGCTTCGCGGGGGATGGGGGTTGTTTCTGCCCTCAGGGCAGGATCAATGGCGGGGGAACTCCCCTCCAGCGGCACGCGTCCCCATACGTCCCATCAACCTGGTTGATCGTGCAACAGGGTGCGGTTACCACCCGATTCGGCGTCCAGAAAGGTGCTCTTGCCGGGCGGTTACTGCACTCTACTTGCGAGTAGCGGACGCGCTTCAACGGCCGGAGTGCTTACCGCAGTGGAGCTTTCCGCCTCCCCAACCGTGAATGCCACGCAGTCAATCGACTGGACACGCCCCGGGTAGGCTCGCCGGACTATGGAACAGTTGCCCGAGAGCGTCGACCGCAAGATCCTGGATCGCCGGAACGTCCAGGCGATAATGGAGATCGTCGAGACTACAGGGTGCCCCCTTCACCAGGCGATTGATGTCTTCTCGCAGCGGTACGAGGAACTTCGTCGGGACCGGCCGGATGACTTCAAGGCGGACCCGGGCGAACACAGCCGTGGGACGTGATGAGTCTGTGCACCTGAGCAGCCGCGGTTAGGCCCCCGGCCCTCGGCCCTCGGCCCCCCGCCCCCCGCTCCTCACTTCCACTTAGCCGTCACGTCCTGCGTCTCGATGTGCATCCCCAGCGGGACTCGCCACGCGTCCATGCAGATCGGCCAGGTCTGTTCCTTGCGCTTCCCCGCCGCGATCGGTGCGGGGAGCGGGCGGGTCTGTTTGATGGTTGCCCAGTCGACGCCCAGGGCCCCGATGATGTGGGTTTCGAAGGTGACGATGCCCTTGGTTATGGGGGTGCCGCCGGTGTTGGTGAAGGTGACCGTCACCTTTTCGCACCAGCGGTCGTCGGCCGGGGTGCGCTTCGGTTTGCTCACGGTCAACGCCGCCGGGGCCGGGGTCGGGGGCGGGGTGGTCGGCCTTGTGGGAGGGGTGGTGTCGGGTGGGGTGGGAGTGGACGGGGGGGTGTGGGGGGAGCCTTGTGGGGTTCCTGGGCCCGTACCCGTACCCGTACCCGTACCCGGGGCCGGTGTCCGGGGAGTGGTGACCCTGCCCGTACCCGTGCTCGCGCCCGGCGATCCGCTCGGACCGCTCGAACCGCTCGCCCCGCCCGGTCCGCTGGAAGCGCCCGGCCCGCGGGCAGGCTTCTCGCTCGCGTTCGGGCCGCCCGGGGTCGGGCTGCCCGTCTTTTCGCCCTCCAGTGGTACGAGGTCGACGCCGCCCTTCGGCGGTACGGCCGTCGCCGGGGCGTGGTCGCCGGCCGGGCCCGCCGCTTCGGCCGCGACGTAGCCGTC
>NZ_JBHVHQ010000925.1:0-3290 GCF_042800135.1 Streptomyces sp. NPDC057654
GGGCGGCGTTGGAGGCGTCGATCGCGGTCCGGGCGGCGGCCGCGGCACCGGTGGCGGCGTCGGCCGCGCGTCCGGCGGCTGCACCGGCCTTCGCTGAGTCGTCCTTGGCCTTGGCCGTCTCGTCCGCCGCCTTGAGCGCCGCCGCCTTGGCCAACGCGGCTGATCTCTCCGCGCGTTCGGAGGCGTCCTTGGCCCGATCAGTTTCGATCTTCGCCTTCTTGCCCGCCTCCTCCGCAACCGCTGCCAGTTGCTGGACGGTCATGGTTTCGGCGTCGCGGGCCTGCGCGACCTCCAGGTCATGCTCGAGGAATCGGGTGACGCCTGCCGCGCCGCCATCCATCGCCCGCTGCGCTGCCAGTTTCACCTGGGGGCCGCCGGTGGACATGTAGGTGGCGAGCTTGACCCGATCATCCTCCTGCTGCGCCTTCACCCACCGCGCGTTGAGGAAGTCGGTCAGCGCCTTCTCGCTGCCGTCGTCCAACGCCTCCTGCGCGGCGGAATCGACAGCGCGCCCGGCGCCGTTCAACGCGGCCGCGACCGCCACACGCCGGTCTTCCAACAAGGGCTTCTTGTAGCCGCCGGTGACGAACGCGTCCAGATCCGCATCCGTGCCGTCCAAAGCCTTCTGCGCGGCGGCGAAGACGCCCTTTCCGGCGAGGGGGAGCATAGAGACGATCGCAACCCGCTCATCCTCGCTCTGCGCCCGGCGCTTGCCCTCGGCCAGGAACTTCCCGATCGCCGCATCGTCACCGATCAGCGCCTGGGCAGCGGCCGTCTTCGTCGCCCGGCCGCCAGACTGCCACAACTGCACGACCTGGGCACGCTGGCTGGTGTCGGGAGGTGTGTCGGCGTGGGCGGGCAGGGCCAGCGCGACGCTGGTGGTGAACACCGACAGTGTCCCTCCCCACGCCGTGGCCCACCGGTGAGAGCTGCTTCGGCGTCGGGGGCGTTGGGCTTGCGGAGGCGGGCCGGTGTGGCCGGTTATCGCTCCGGGCGGTGGGGCCGCACTCTGACCGGGCATGCGCATTTTCCTGCCTTACGTACGCGTTCTCGCAGCACCGCGTGCCCCCGCGCAGTGCACGGGCACAACAAGCGTCTGCGGACAGGCGTTGGCCCGCTGCAGTACATGACGTGGTGTCACACGGGGTGCGAGGCACGGCATCTGACACCGCACCCGACCCAGAGTTTGACACACTGTGTGAACATATTAGGAATCGTGTGAAATGGTCGACTCTGGCCGAGCCGTGCGTATCGCGCATGGCTGTTGCGTTGCGTCGATTCGTGTCCTGGCGCAGTACAGGGCCGCTCAAGGATGGGAGTTTCGGGAATGGCGATACGCCGACGACAGATCGGGGTGGCCGTGGCGTGCGCGGTAGCGGCGGCGGGGATGGCGACGGCTGCGTATGCCGCCCAACCGCCCGCGGAGCCCGGTTCTTCTGCTCCCGGTTCCGCTGCGGACGGTGCGACGGCGTCACCGACGCCCGTGGCGAAGCCGCACGGCCGGGCAGCAGGCGAGACCGCTACGAAGCGGGCCCAGGGGCTGTTGGCCGGCGTGGATCCTGTCGGTGCCGGTGTGCCTGGGGCGGGCGGGGACGAGATGCCGTCGGCGGTGGAGGACTTCGCCTACCCGAACGCGGAGCAGATCCTTAAAGAGCAGGGCATCCGGCTGATCAGGGGCGATGGGCGCATCATGCTCGCCGACTGCTCGGACGCGACGAATGCGGTGCAGGTGTATGCCCGTGACCAGGACGAGCCGTTCTGCTTCAGCGTCACCGGCAGGGGCGGCTACCTTGCCCTGGACCTGCCGAAGACGTACATGATCAAGGGTAACGACAACACCACGAAGGCCGACCTGACGGTCCCGGGTGAGGCGACGACCACCTACGACATCGCCAAGAACGCCTGGACCCAGGTCGGCGAGGCCGCCGACCCCAAGAAGCGTGAACACACCCTGGTCGAAATCCGCTCCACACGCTGACCTGCCCTGCGTTCTCTCAACCCTGCCCCTGCTCGCCACGATACCCGTAACGCACGCCGTCACCGGCGACTCGTATGCCTCGACCGCGAAGCTCACGGTTGGTGACGGTGTGCAGGCCCGTTCTTGTTCGGGGGTGTTGGTCGACTCGCAGTGGGTCATGAGCGCCGCGAGCTGCTTCGCCGACACCCCCGGCGCCGCAGTGACGGCGGGGGCGCCGAAGCTGAGGTCCACCGCCACTGAACGCCTTCAGTCGCCACGCAACGTGAAGATCGGGCCCTTGGCATCGTGTCGTTCCGCCTCCTCACCGTCGATCTGCCGTTGCATGAGCTGTACCTGTGACGCACGGATGGACCGCATCGCCGACCTCCAGGCGGCGCGCCTCCACCAGCTCGCCGCGCTCCCGACGGCCGCCCGCCCGGCCAGCACTCAGGTCAGGCCCGCCGGATGCTCGAGAAGTACCGCGTCCAGCAGCGCGGCACCGCGCAGACGGTCAGCGATGCCCGCATCCGCAGGATGCTGAGTCCGTAGCCGGCCCTACTCAGCGTCCTGTGCCTCGATGAGGTCGAGGTCGCGGACGCAGAACCGTGGTGCGCGAAGGTCTCGTTGAGCACCGTGCCGAGGCACTGCCGCACCGAGCGGCCCCTGGCGTACGGCGGCCAGACATCGTCGTTGGGCACCGGCGCTCGCGCTGCGAGCTGTACAGCGGTGACCTCGTCGAGCCAGGCCTCGAGCTCGGCGGCCTGTGCGTCACGCACGCTCACGATGTCGTCGAGGGCCGGATCGAGCGAGAGGTCAAGCCCGTGCGCTCCACGGTAGGGCTCGACGGTCGTCCCGATGCCCATCGGCGTGAACAGCTCCGTCGAGCCCAGGCAGCAGCGGCGGAACCACGAGTCGTGGACGAAGACCAGGTGGCGCATCGTCCGCACCGCCGACCACTCCTCATTCACGCTGCGGCGCTCGATGCCGGGCGTACGGCGGATTCGCTCGATCGTGGCGGCCCAGCCGGCCTGCAGCTGACGCGATGCCTCGCGCAGATCGGCCGGGTCCTCGGAGCGGATCAGCACCCGCACCGGATGACGCCGGTCGCGCTCTGCCTCGACGTACTCGGTGACCTCGACACCGTTCACCACGAGGTTGGTGATGAGTCCGTCGATCACGGCATCCTGCATGACGACGCCGCTCAGGCGTGCCCCGGTCAGGTCGCACTCGCGGAACTCCGTGGCTTGGCCTGGGCAAACGCCGAGCGGTGGGAGTGTAGCGGGCAGCCCGCCCTCACGGACGGCTTCTGCCCGTCCGCCCCTCGAAGGAGTGC
>NZ_JBHVHQ010000926.1:0-3282 GCF_042800135.1 Streptomyces sp. NPDC057654
GCGGCGACGGCACACCGCGCCCTGGGTCTGCTGCGTCGTTGCATGGAGCCTCCCCGGTTTCGGTTGATGCCTCCGGTATTTACTGGCAAGTAGTGGTGTTTGGGAACACCGCGAACCAGACAAACGCTCTTCTTCACAGGAGGTGGCTGACGATGGCCGACCAAGGCACTGACGGCTCCCGGGGCGAGCACGGGGACGCTTACCGGATCGAGCACGACTCCATGGGCGAGGTGCGGGTGCCCGCGCACGCCAAGTGGCGGGCGCAGACCCAGCGCGCCGTGGAGAACTTCCCCATCAGCGGAGCGCACCTGGAGCGGGCCCATATCGAGGCGCTGGGCCGTATCAAGGCCGCCGCCGCCGAGGTCAACGCCGAGCTGGGCGTGGTCGAGCGGGAGGTGGCGGACGCCATCGCGGCCGCGGCGGGCGAGGTGGCGGAGGGCCGCTGGGACGACCATTTCCCGGTGGACGTCTTCCAGACGGGCTCGGGCACCTCGTCCAACATGAACGCCAACGAGGTCATCGCGACGCTGGCCACCGAGCGGCTCGGCCGCGACGTGCACCCCAATGACCATGTCAACGCCAGCCAGTCCTCCAACGACGTCTTCCCCTCCTCCATCCACATCGCCGCGACCGCCGCGGTCACCCGCGATCTGATCCCCGCGCTGGACCGCCTCGCCGCGTCGCTGGAGCGCAAGGCCGAGGAGTTCGCGGAGGTCGTCAAGTCCGGCCGTACGCACCTGATGGACGCGACGCCGGTCACGCTCGGCCAGGAGTTCGGCGGGTACGCGGCCCAGGTCCGCTACGGCGTGGAGCGGCTGCGTGCCGCCCTGCCGCGGCTGGCCGAACTGCCGCTCGGCGGCACCGCGGTGGGCACCGGCATCAACACCCCGCCCGGCTTCTCCCCGGCCGTGATCGCGAAGGTCGCCGAGGCCAGCGGGCTGCCGCTGACGGAGGCCCGCAACCACTTCGAGGCGCAGGGGGCGCGGGACGGGCTGGTGGAGGCCAGCGGGCAGCTGCGGACCGTGGCGGTGGGCCTCACCAAGATCTCCAACGACCTGCGCTGGATGGCCTCGGGCCCGCGCACGGGGCTGGCCGAGATCGCCCTGCCCGACCTCCAGCCCGGCTCGTCGATCATGCCGGGGAAGGTCAATCCGGTCATTCCGGAGGCCGTGCTGATGGTGGCCGCGCAGGTGGCCGGGAACGACCTGACCGTCGCCACGGCGGGCGCCTCCGGGAACTTCGAGCTCAATGTGGCGCTCCCGGTGATGGCCAAGAACATCCTGGAGTCCGTGCGGCTGCTCGCCAACGCCGCGCGGCTGCTGGCCGACCGCACGGTCGACGGGATCACCGCCAACGCGGAGCGGGCCCGCGAGTACGCCGAGTCGTCACCGTCCGTGGTGACCCCGCTCAACCGCTACATCGGATACGAGGAGGCGGCCAAGGTCGCCAAGAAGTCCCTCGCCGAGCGCAGGACGATCCGCGAAGTGGTGCTGGAGGGCGGCTATGTGGACCGCGGGCTGCTGACCCTGGAACAGCTCGACGAGGCTCTTGACGTGCTGCGCATGACCCGGCCGTAGCCGCGGCGGGCGGTGCGGGACGCGCGTGCGGCGCAGATCACGGCCGGTCGGCGGGGGCGACGCCTAAGATCTGTGCATGACAGCGGAGACGATGGAGACGACGGGAACGGCAGACACCGCACACTGGGCGCCGGGGGATCACATCCTGTGGCGCTATCGCGACAACGCCTGCGATCGCATCCACATCTGTCGCCCCGTCACCGTCGTGCGGGACACCGACGACCTGCTGGCGGTGTGGATGGCGCCCGGCACGGACTGCGTCAAGCCGCTGCTCTCCGACGGCACGCCGGTCCACCGCGAGCCGCTGCGCACGCGCTACACCAAGCCGCGGACGACCACGCGCTCGCGCTGGTTCGGCACCGGGGTGCTCAAGCTCGCCCGGCCGGGCGAGCCGTGGTCGGTCTGGCTGTTCTGGGAGCGCGGCTGGCGCTTCAAGGACTGGTACGTGAACCTTGAGGAGCCGCTCGCCCGCTGGGCCGGGGGCGTCGACTCGGAGGACCATTTCCTCGATATCTCGGTCTACCCGGACCGCAGTTGGGAATGGAAGGACGAGGACGAGTTCGAACAGGCGCAGCGGGTCGGCCTGATGTCGCCGGCCAAGGCGGACCGGGTGCGGGCCGCGGGGCGCTCGGCCATCGAGGTGATCGACGGCTGGGGCCCTCCGTTCTCGGCGGGCTGGGAGGACTGGCGGCCGGACCCGGAGTGGACCGTGCCGGAGCTCCCGGCAGACTGGGACCGCACCCCGGCGCGCGTCAGGGCATGAGCCTCTTGCTGCGTCCCCGCACGGCAACCGTAGGATCGTCCTCCGGAACCCCGTGCGGGAGCGAAGAACATGTACGAGCACGGGCAACTCTTGAACGGTGCACGGCATTTGACGAGCGGTCGACAAGGACCACAAGGGGTCACAGAAGGGGCGGAGCCGTGAGCGGTGACGACAACCAGGGCTATGACGGATATGCCCGCGCGGGGCTGGACCGCACCGGCCAGGCCGAGGCCTTCGACGCCATCGGCGACCGCTACGACGACGCCTTCCCGCACAAGGAGGGGCAGATCGCGGCGGGCGACTGGCTGGCGTCGGCGCTGCCGCCCGGCTCCCGCGTCCTCGACCTCGGCTGCGGTACGGGGCTGCCCACGGCCCGCCGGCTGAGCGAGGCCGGACACGAGGTGGTCGGCATCGACATCTCCCCCGGCATCCTCAAGCTGGCGCGCGACAACGTGCCGGGCGCGGAGTTCCACCAGGCGGACATCGCCGACCTGCGGGACGAACGGCTCGGCTCCTTCGACGGCATCGCCGCCTTCTTCACCCTGCTGATGCTGCCCCGCCCCGAGATCCCGTACGCGCTGCGGATGCTGCACGGCATGCTGCGGCCCGAGGGGCTGCTGTCGCTCGCCATGGTGGAAGCCGACGTGAACGATTTCTCCATTCCGTTCCTCGGCAACACCATCCGGGTATCCGGCTACCTGCGAGACGAATTGCGCCGAGTCGTGCGTGATGCGGGTTTCGATGTCGTCGGGGAAGATTCGCACGCGTACGCCCCGGCCAGTACGGATGTACCACCCGAGATCCAGCTCTTCCTCAATCTGCGACGCGCCTGACCCTCGGTGCGCCCGCGGCGAATGGGCGTACGGCCCCGGACGGATGGAACCTCACGCGTGACGGAGCACCCGACCTCCCACGAAGCACGGCAGCCCGCCGCCCCTGGCG
>NZ_JBHVHQ010000927.1:0-3272 GCF_042800135.1 Streptomyces sp. NPDC057654
GCCATGAGCGCCATGTCCCATGCCCTGCCTCTGCTGTGTCTGCCCTTCGCCGGCGCCGGTGCCAGCTTCTACAAGCCCTGGTGTTCCCTCGGGGTCGAGGGCGTCGAAGTCCGGCCGCTCCAGTTGCCCGGCCGTGAGCGCCTGCTCGACCAGGACCCGTACACCGACGTGCACGCCGCCGCCGACCACGAGAAGTTCGAGGAGTTGCGCCCCACACCGGTCAGCGGGTGGTAGTTCTCGTGAATCGGCCCGTTGCCCAGCAGGCCGCGGGCGTGGAACAGCAGATGCTCCGTGGTGGCCCCCGCGTCCCGGTGGTAGCCGTACTCGCGCAGGCCGAGGATCGCGAAGTACGCCTGGTCCAGCCAGACCAGCCCGCGCCAGTACCCGGTCGGGTCGAACTTCGGGTTGTTCCGCGCCACCGTCGGCAGCGGCATATGGGTCGCGAACTGCGCCGGGTCGACGAGCGCGGCCCGGACCGACGCCGCCTGCCGCCCCGTCGCGACGCCCGCCCACAGCGGGATGGCGCCCTCGATGCCCTTGCCCGCCTTGGTGAGCGGGCCGCGGCCGTCCGTGCCGTAGTCGTGGAAGAACCCGTCGGCCGGGTCGTACATGCGCTCCTGGATCCGGCCCTTCAGCCGGTCCGCCTGCCGGTGCCAGTCCGCCGACTCCGCGTGCCGCCCCAGCACGTTCGCCGCTCGCGCCAGATAGCGCTTCTCCGCGTACAGATAGGCGTTGAGGTCCACCGACTCCTGCGCCAGCGAGTAGCCGACCGTACGTCCTCGGCGATCGGTGTTGGTGTTGACGCCCGCGCCGTCGAAGCGGGGCGCGTTGTCCATCCCGCTCTCCCAGGCCGCGGCCAGCCTGCGCTCCTTGGTGCTGTCGTTGGCCGGGTCGACCGTCGCGCCGTACTCCGCCAGGCCGTTGTGGTCGTGGTCCCGGTCGCGGTACCACCACGCGTGATACGCCGTCAGCTTCGGATACATCCGGCGCAGGAACTCCCGGTCCCCGCCGCGCTCGTACACCAGCCAGACCGCCCAAGCGGCAAGCGGCGGCTTGGAGTTGCGCTCGTTCCAGTTCTGGCCGCCCGCGCTCGCCTTGTTGTAGAACACCGCGTCCGGGACCATCCCGGCGTCCTGCGGGCGGTCCTCGGAGGCCGCGGTGATCTGGTAGTCGAACATCGACTCGATGGCGGAGGCGGCCAGCCGGGGCGCGAACAGCGCCGTCGAGGCGGCCTCCTTCCACGAGTCCCAGGCCCAGAAGCCGCCCGCGAAGTCCTTGTTCGTGAGCGAAGGCGTGATGCCGTCCTTGCGCAGCGCGCCGGCCGGGCTGCGCCAGTTGGTCACCAGCGTCTGCACCGCCTTGGCCGCCGTGCGGCGGCGGTCCGCGGCCACCCCGTGCAGCGCGCGGGACAGGTACTCCCGCCAGCGCTCGTCCCCGCGCGCCGCGACCCGGTCCGGGTGCGTGAGCGCCTCCCGTACGGCCTGCCGGTCCCTGCGGCGCTCGGCCTCGGTGAACGTGTACGACTCGCTCCACGCGAACGTCGCCGTCCGGCCCGGCCGTACGGTCACCGGCTCGCGCGCGACGGTGCGGTAGCCGTCGCCGTGCACCGAGGTGTGCACCGCCCCGGCGTGCGCGACCTCGAACCGGGCCGCGTTGGTGGTGAGGTAGTCCGTGTACGAGCGGACGCGCGCGAAGCCGACCGCCACGCCCGTACGGGTCGCCCGCAGCCGGGGCGCGCTGCGGATCGGCTCCTCGGTGTGCCGCAGCAGCGTCCCGGACCACGAGGCCCGCAGCGTGCGGGCCCGTCTGCCGGTGTTGTGGACCTTCGCCTCGACGAACGCGGTGCGGTTGCTGGCGTACCGAAGCGTCAGGGCGATCCGCAACCCGTCGACGTGGAACGACTGGAGGAGCAGGCCGGGCGCGGACTCCACGGTGGGGGAGCGGTCCTCGGACAGCGCGACGGCCCGGTGCGAGCGCGTGTCGAGGAGGGCGAAGCGGGAGAACGACCGGCTGAGGTACCAGGGGTACTCCTCCGCCATGTACAGGGGGCCGCTGAAGCCGCCGAGGGCGTCGTGGTCGGAGGGGGAGGGGAGGCCGTACGCGTGCCAGGCGCCCAGGTCCGCGAAGACGTTGAGCGGGTTGTCGCCCGGCGGCTCGGCGGTCGCGGGCAGCCCGCGCAGGTCGAGGAGGTCGTGGAGGCCGTGCCGGAATCCGGCGGTCCGCGCTTCCGCTCCGGGGGTGGACTGCGGGTGCGCCGCCTGCTGGTCGTCCGCCTGCTGATGCTCCGTCTGCTGGTGCTCCGCCGCGAGCGCGGGCGCGGCCGGCAGCAGCGCGGCCCCCAGAGGTACGAGCGACGACGCGGCGAACCGCCTGCGGGATAGGTCCGACATGGGAATCCTCACGTGAGAGGGGGTCTGGCAGGGCAGACCCTAACTCCGGAGAGGCGTTACTTTAAGCCCTTGACTCCCACGGGTCTCTTGGTTCACTCCAGTGACATAAGGGAACATTCCGGACCCGTCCGAGCCGGTCGCGCCGGCCCTCCCGTCGCGCCGATCGCATTGTCCCGGTCGGCTCGACGCGTTTGCGCGGAATTTCATCAGGCGTCAGATGCGCGTATGCCGCCGTTTCTTGTTCAACATTCCATGGGGGTATTCCGTGAGGTCGTGCGGAGATATCACACGGCGGCCGTTCGCCGTCAAGGGGATCTTTTGCGAACAAGACCCCAACAGGCCCCGGTCGCCGCGCGCCGCTGAACTGGGCGTACCGGTCGTGTGTCGCCTTTGTCCGTCCGGGAGTTGGGGGAGATCTTCCCCTGCGCGTCGAAGATCGGCGCAAAGACGCCTCTCATCAGGCGACTTTACTATCGTCATGTTGTCGCATGACCATTTCTTGGTTTAACTGTGGGTGAGGGGTCGTCAGCGGCCCGTGTGGGCCCCACGCGTCGCCCCTCATGACCGGCCGCCTGTGCTCGGCGGGCCGCAGCCGGTGGAACTGCATCGACGCGACCAACGCTGGAGGGTTTCCATGGAATATCCGAATCGGCTCCGTGACGCCATCGCCCAAGAAGAGACGACGCCGCTGATCGGCGTATTCGACATGTTCTCCGCCTCCGTGGCGGCCCAGCACTACGACGGCATGTTCGTCTCCGGATTCGGATTCGCCGCGTCGCACTACGGGCTCCCGGACATCGGGTTCATCGCGTGGCCCGATATCGTCGCCTTCGTCCAGCGGCTGCGGCTCGCCTTCCCCCGGCAGCACCTGCTCGTCGACAT
>NZ_JBHVHQ010000928.1:0-3266 GCF_042800135.1 Streptomyces sp. NPDC057654
CCCTTGTACCCGGGGCACGCTGCCGGGCCGCTACCGCGGCTTCCTGCGCGAGAACGAAAAGCCTCGTCCGGCCTCACGCTGACGCGTGGTGAAGGATGAGACCGTGATCATCCTCTTCGTCTTGAACGCGGTCCTCGCCGCGGGCGGTGTCTTGTCCGCGGTACTCGCCGCACTCCGTCCTTCGGCTCTCGCCCCGGAGGGCGCCGAAGGCGCCGGCGTTCTCTTCTACGCGCGGATGTACGCGGCCAAAGCCGTTCCGCTCTGCCTGCTCGCCGCCGTCATCCCGTTTCTCGCCACGGGGGTCGTGCCCGGCCTGTGCCTGCTCGGTGCGGCCCTCTCCCAGGCGGTGGACGCGGCCATCGGGCTCGGACGACGCGACCCGCGGCAGGCCGTCGGCAGTGCCGCCGCGACCGTCGTGCATACCCTGGTCGCCGTCCTGATCTGGTGACGTGAGTGCGGGCGCGCTGCTCCTGTCGGGCTCCCGTCACCATAGAATTGTCCATGTATGACCCCTGACCTGCATGATTGCGAGTAAGCGGCAGTTCCTTGCAACACCCGAGGAGATCCACATGAAGATGCTCATCAACGCTCCCGAGACCGTGGTGGAAGACGCGCTGCGGGGCATGGCCGCCGCTCATCCGGACCTCTCGGTGGACGTCGAGAAGCGGGTGATCACGCGGCGGGACGCGCCGGTGGCGGGGAAGGTGGCGCTGGTCTCGGGCGGCGGGTCCGGGCATGAGCCGCTGCACGGCGGGTACGTCGGGCCCGGCATGCTGGACGCGGCGTGCCCCGGCGAGGTCTTCACCTCGCCGGTGCCGGACCAGATGGCGCGGGCCGCGGCGGCCGTGGACAGCGGCGCGGGCGTGCTGTTCATCGTGAAGAACTACACGGGCGACGTCCTCAACTTCAACATGGCCGCCGAACTCGCCGAGGACGAAGGCATCCAGGTGGCCAGCGTGCTGGTCAACGACGATGTCGCGGTGACCGACAGCCTCTTCACGGCGGGGCGGCGCGGCACCGGCGCCACGCTGTTCGTGGAGAAGATCGCCGGCGCCGCCGCCGAGGAGGGCGCCCCGCTGGAGCGTGTCGAGGCCATCGCCCGCCGTGTCAACGAGTGCTCGCGCAGCTTCGGCGTGGCGCTCAGCCCCTGTTCGACCCCGTCGAAGGGCGGCCCCACCTTCGATCTGCCGGAGGGCGAACTGGAGCTGGGCATCGGCATCCACGGCGAGCCGGGCCGGGAGCGGCGCGCCATGATGACCTCGCGCGAGATCGCCGACTTCGCGGTCGACGCGGTGCTCTCCGACCTCGCGCCCACCGGGCCCGTCCTGGTGCTGGTCAACGGCATGGGCGCGACGCCGCTGCTGGAGCTGTACGGCTTCGGCGCGGAGGTGCGGCGGGTGCTCGACGAGCGCGGCGTCGTCACGGCCCGCACGCTCGTCGGCAATTACGTGACCGCTCTCGACATGGCCGGCGCCTCGGTGACGATCTGCCAGGCCGATGAGGAGATGCTGCGCCTGTGGGACGCGCCGGTACAGACGGCGGGGCTGCGCTGGGGCCGCTGAGCCCTGAGAGAGGCGCGGGGCGGGCGGTCTGCCGCGGCCGGGGCGCGGGCCCGGCAGGCGTCAGTCCCGGTACGGGCGGGACTGGTACAGCCGCGTGTGGTAGCGGCCCTCGGTCTCCAGGCCGGCCGGGTCGCCGCCCGCCAGCCGCACCTGTTCGACGGCCCCGCGCTGCTCCGCCCGGTCGCTGAACAGCCGCTGCGGGTAGGTGCGTGAGAGGTCCTGCTCGGTGCCGAGCCCGTGCGCGGCGAGGCCGGCGGCGATGGGCCCGTACGCGACGGTGCGCAGCACGAACGCGCTCACCCACAGCGGGGTGCGCGCACAGCCCAGCAGGGCGTCGAACGTGCGGTGGGTGATGTAGCCGATGCCGCCGGTGACCGTGATCAGTCCGGTACGGGCGACGGCCCTGCCGAGCGCGGTGCTCGGCGGTACGCGCTCCAGGTTCTCCGCGTACGCCTCGTCGAGCAGGCCCACCGCGAGGGCGTACCGCACGGCGTTCTCGGCGGTGTCGAGCCCGATGGCGGGCGTGGCGTCGGCGCGCCGCCGGGCGGCATAGAACGCCTTGTCGCGCTCGACGAGCTCGGCCGTCGTCAGCTCCTCGGCCTCGGGGCCGGTGTAGTGCGCGTACAGGTCGCCGAGGGTGAGGTCGTGGTTGAGGAGTGCGGCGTTGATGCCGTACGAGCAGCACAGGTCGAGGACGGTCACGGGGCCGCCGGCGGCCGCGGCGCGCTCGGTGCGGGTGCGGCGGAAGACCTCCTGGGCGTGGTGGGGGATCTCGTAGTCCAGTGGGGCGAGGCGGCGGAAGTACGCGCGGGGGTCCGGGGCGTCGTAGATGTCGTCGAACCGGGTCTTCCCCGAAGCCGCTGTGCTGATCCTGCCTGCGGTCATGGACGTACCTCCCAGGTGTGGGGCGGACATGCCGAGCATGAACGTCTATCGGATGGGCGAGCGCGGCCGATAGCGGGCAGGTCCCGAACCGGCCACGGGCCCGCGCGGCGGGCACGGAAATCCGGCGCGCTCCGTTTGCCCGGGGCAGGTGCGCGGGGCGCTTGGCCCGCGCCCGACCTCGCGTTACCCCCTCCGCGGCGGCCGGGCGGGGGGCCGTCGCGGGTTCGACCGGTACGGCGGACGTCGACTCGCAAACTGGCCAGATGCACGACCGTTCGCACCGTCGTCCGCACGAGACGGCGGGTCCGGGCAGACGCGCCGGGAGAATCGCGCGGGCCGGCGCCCGCCGTCGCAGAATGCGACTTTCCTGCCGAACGGTCGAATATCAGACGCTCTTTGCGATCTGCGCCGACCCGGACGACACCGCATTTTCGGATGGCCGACCGGATTCTGATCATCGCCTTCTCGGCGTGAAAGTCCGCTATTAGCGGCGAGTTGCGCGGATTGCCGGAGCATTCTCCAGCCCCGGCCTCGCGTTCACCGCCGCACCGCGCTGACCTGCATTGGTCTGCACCACTACCCCGTTCCGCACACCCGGCGTCGAGGGCGACTTATGGCGGACCGGTTCCCATCCCATGGAAATTCGTATCCCCGCTCCGCCATCGCGGACCTGCCCGGAGAACGCCGGTCCCCTTTCGTTAGTGTGACGTTAGCGGTTCGCCAACGGCTTGCCGAAGGGTGAACCTGTACCACCGAAAGCACTGCACGACCGGACAACTCGGGGGAACCCTCATGCCGCTCGCCACCAACACCATCCGC
>NZ_JBHVHQ010000929.1:0-3256 GCF_042800135.1 Streptomyces sp. NPDC057654
GTATCTGCATACTGTATGCAACAACGATTCCAGTGCGACGCAAGTGCGTGACGATGCGAACGGAGCCCGCATGGCGAAGATCTCCACGGCCTTCCGGCTCCGGCCGGACGACCCCACCGCGACCCCCGGCGCGCCCTCGCGGGCGAGTTGGGCGATGGCCCTCCTCTACCTGGGCCACCTCGTCTCGATCGATTACGTGGCCTCGGCGCTGCCGGTCCTGGTACGGGCGGGCGGCGGCTCACTGCACCAGGTCGCCCTGTTCGGGTACGTGACGGTGCTGTGGTCCACCCGCTTCGTCGTCGCGCCGGTACTGGACCGCCTCGCGGCGCGGTGGTTCTCCTACCGCCTCCAACTGCTCGTCTTCCGGCTGCTGGTGCTGATATCGCTGAGCACCCTGCTCTTCACCCGCTCCTGGCCCGCGCTGGCCGTCTGCGGGGTGGCCGTCGGGCTGTTCAGCGGCTGGGAACGGGCCGCCGGGGACGCCCTGGTGATGCGGGTGGCGCCGGCCCGGCACCGCAGCCGGCTCTCCGCCGCGGAGTCGATGGGCATCCTGCTGGGCACCGCGATCGGCGGCGGCGTCGCCCTGACGCTCGGCTACCGGACGGCGGTGCTGCTGATCCTGGTCATCGGCGTGGTGACGGCGGTGCCGGTACTGCTGCTGCGGGAGAGGGCGGAGGGTACGGGGGAGGCAGCCGCCGCGGTCATCGATCAGGACCGTACGGCGGCCGGTTCAGGAGCACGCCTGATCGGTCTGCTGGCCGTCGCCGGGCTGACCCTGAACTGGCTGGGCGTCGGCCTGGCGCACAAGCTGACCTCGGTCCTCATGGTGGACCAGCACCTCTCCCCCCGGACCATCGGCGCCTTCATGGGCACCGCGGGCCTGGCGATGTCCTTCGTGGGCGCGCTGCTGTGGATTCCGGTGCGGCGGCTCCCCCGGCCGCGGCTCGTCCTCGCCGTGGTCTGCGGGGAGGCGCTCTCCTGCGCCCTGCTGATCGCGGCCGCCGCCCTGCACGCGGCCCCGCTGACCCTGTTCTCGGTCCTGGTCTCCCGCGTCTCGTACGCGACCTTCTCCGCGCTCTCCACGCTGCTCGCCTTCACCCTGACCCGCCAGGACCGCCCGGCCACCCAGGTCGCGTGCTTCACGGCGATCCCGTTCCTGGTCTCCCACCTGGCCATCACACAGCTGGTCCCGCTGGCCGGCCCCAAGTCCCTGGGCTACCCGACGGTGCTGGCGGGCGCCACGGTCCTCACGCTCCTCAGCGCGGCCTTCCTCGCCGAGGCGGTACGCAGGCACCACCGGGCCGCCGCACCCGCCGCCTCCGCCGCCGTCGGTGACAAGTCCGCCGGCACGCGCCCCGTACCCGCCGCGGTTCCCTAGACGCCCCCGAGAACCACCGTCCGCTCCCCCGGCGCGAAGCCGGCGAAGGACTGCTCCCAGCTCACGCCGGGCCAGTGGTAGACCACGCGCCCTTCGACGGGCCGGTAGTCGGCCGTATAGACCGTGCCCAGCCCCTTGTCGTACGCGAGCTGGTACAGCGGCGGGCGCAGCATCGCGGCCGCCTCGACACTGTCCGTACGTACGGCCGTGCGCGCGGCATTACGCGCGGCATTACGTGCGGCCTCGCGTGCGGCCTCGCGTGCGGCCTCGCGTATGGCGGCCAGCCGCTCCTGGGTCCGGGTGAACCGCTCCTGCTCCTCGGGCACGGGCAGGTTCTGGTGGTTGGCGGCGCAGGCGTCCGGGGCCACGGTGAGGGGGATGTCGGGGCCGGTGTAGACCGTCACGGCGCGCTCGGCGTCGACGAGGGTGATGTTCTGCGGGATGCCGACCGGTATCGAGCGGAGCGCGGCGAGCGCCTCGCCGACGGTGTCGCAGGTCTCCAGGAGGTAGCGCAGCACGATGAGGATGCTGAAGCCGGGGCCGTGCACGTACCGTCCGCCGAAGGTGAGGGAGACGGCGAGTCCGGCGTCGTTCATCCCGTCGAGCAGCCCCCACCCCTCCTCCTGCACGCCGATCACGGGGCGCAGGAAACAGGAGGAGACGATGGTTCCTTCGCACTGTGCGGGAGCGAAGTCGTAGTTGCGCAGCAGGGCGCCGGGGACGCCGGTCTGCGTGCAGCCGGAGAAGAACGGCCGCAACGCGGCGTGGGTCAGATAGGTTTCGCCGCCGGGCCGGTCCAACTGCCCGGCGAGCCGGTCGAGCACCGGGACCAGCTCGGGCAGATGCGCCTCGAAGAGCCCGCGAGCCCGCGCCGCGCCCGCCTCCGTACGCCCCTCCTCGCTCAACCAGCCCTCGGCGACCGGCCACCGGTCCTGGACATGAGCGGCCCATCGGCCGTCGCCGCCGTCGCCCACCTCGATGGCACGGAAGGTCTTGTGCTGCTGCTCGGACATACCTCTCCCCTGTTCGGTCCGCCCGGCGCCGGCCCTGATCGGTGCGGGCGGATGCTGCGCAACCTAGCCGGAATCGCCTGCGAATTACCAGGTCAGGCGATGGGCTTCGGTCGGCGGGGGTTGGGCGCCGGGTGCGCGGCGGCCGGGCGCGGACGTACGGGCCGACGGGCCGTCACAGCGCGGGCGGCGCCCGGTGCGGCTACCCGGCCGCCCGGCGTTCCGGAATTGCGGACGCCGGGAGGGTTGACGCGGTCATGTCCATGCGGGGACATTGACGCGGCACGGTAAGGAAGGTTTCCTAACAGAGGGATCCCCCATGCGTAAACGCACCCTCGCCGTCGGCATCGCCGCCGCGGCCACCGCTCTCGCCGTCGTCCCCGCCGCCGCCCAGGCCCACAACTCACCGGCCGGCGCGGCCTCGAAGCCGGCCGCTTCCCGCCTCCAGGAGGGTTCGGTCAGCGCCGCGGACCTGTTGGCGAAGGTCAACGGCTGCAAACAGATATCCAAGGGCAAGTACCGGACCGACGAGGAGACTTCGGCCACCGTTCCGGTCTGTGAGAAGACCGGGGCCGTCTTCTGGAAGGCGGACATGGACGTCGACTGCGACGGCCAGGTCACCTCGAAGTGCAACAAGCAGACCGACCCGTGGTTCCAGGACGACACCTACTACCACACGTCCGACGACAAGCCCCTCACCGCCGAGAAGCTGCCGTACGTCGTCGTCCCGAGCGTCAGCGGCATCTGGGACTACACCAAGTCCGGCATCAAGGGCGGCGGCGTGGTGGCCGTGATCTACAACAACCAGGTCGAGTACGCGGTCGTCGGCGACACCGGCCCCGACAAGATCATCGGCGAGGCCTCGTAC
>NZ_JBHVHQ010000930.1:0-3256 GCF_042800135.1 Streptomyces sp. NPDC057654
GCCGCTCCCGCAGCGCGGCGTGGATGTTGGTCTCGTCGTCGTCATAGACCAGCGCCAGCGCCTCGGCGTGCTGCACCCCGGCCTCGATGAGCGCCTCGTCGTCGGGTTCGGCGGCCTCGACGATCCGTACGGGCTGCGCGGCGGTGTCGCCGGAGGCGCCCTGCCCCCTGCCGCCCACCCCTACCGCCCCGGTCACCCGCCCGAACAGCGCCGCCGCCCGGACCGCCATGACGGAGGGCTGACGGCGGTCCGTACGGGCTCCCGGCAGCAGCGCGGTGACGCCCTCGCCGTAGACGCCGGAGAGCTCGGCGGCCAGCCGGTGCACCAGTCCGTCGTCGCCGCAGACGACCATTTGCGGTGCGGCTGGGGGCTGTTGGGACTGCTGAGGAAGTGGGGACACACGTCAAGGGTGCCTTGCGGACACCCCTGACGGGCGCGTGGCGCGGCGGCCGGTCGATGGCGACCACCGGGCGGCCGGGCGACTGATCCCGGTACCTGGCGATGCGTCCGTGCACGCGGCCGGGTGCTGTCCCGCCGGATGGCTACGGGTGTCAGCGCGCCGCTCTCGCGAGGTGGAAATCCTCCGCATGGTAGAAGTCGCACTCACTCGAACCCACTTCCGGCGCTCTCGTCGCCCACGCCACGAACTCGGCGGCGAATTCCGGGGAGATGGTCCGCATATGATCCTTCGGCGAGCGGCCGGTCCACTCGCCTTCCCGGTAGGGCGGCAACCCGGCCGTCTTCGCCTCGAAAGCCGGGTCCATCGCCGGGTCCTCGCGCAGTTCGCGCTGGAGGTCCGTATCGACGATGCCGGGGTGAATGCGCAGGATTTTGACGTGCGGCGCCGCCAGCGCGAACTCGCGGCTCTGTACGAGGGCCATCCTGCTGAGCGCGGCTTTCGTCATGCTGTACAGACCGAGCCCGGCGAAGGACAGTTCGGGCAGCGGGCGGGCCAGGGACGAGACGACATAGGCGACGCGCGTCTCGGGCTCCGCGAAGCGCCCCGTCGCGAGGAGCGCGGTGGTGATGGCGAGCGGCGCGTACACATTCACCCGGAACGACTGGTCCAACTCCTCGGCGGACACCTTGTCCAGCCATCCCAGGCGCAGCGTGGCCGCGTTGTGGATGAGCGTGGCGACCTCGTAGCGGGGGTGTTCGCCGAACCAGTCGTCGAGTCGCTCTTCGATACCCGCCACGTCCGCGAGGTCCAGGCACAGATTGTGCAGTTCGTGGCGGGAGCCGCGGGCGGGACTCCGGTCCGAGCACCGGGCGGGCGTTCTCGATACGTTGAGCACGTCCGTATCGTCGAGGAACGACTCGACCAGGAACCGCCCGATGCCGCGGCTCCCCCCGGTGATGAGGGTGAGCCGTCGGCGCCCGTCTTCGTTCCCGGTCATCCGGCCTTCGCAGGCTCTTCGCTCACGGATTGCTCCCCGTCGGGCTCCAGCGACGCGGGAATGTCGACGCATTCGGGGAACAGCTCGATCGACCGCTGACTCCACCAGGGGTTCTTGGCTGCGATGGAGATGAGGTCGCGCCCCTGGACATCGGCGATTTTCCCGAGGTAGTAGGCGACGTACACCGAGAAGAAGTGGCCGAAGAAGAACTTCTTGAAGAAGTCCGCCTGGTCCAGGTCGACGGTGACGAATTCGATGTTGCGGTTCTGGGGTACGGACTTGTCGCCGAACAGCCCTTCCAGGGTGCGGATCTTCTGCTGGGTGTAGTCGTCGGCCTCCGCGTCGCGGAAGACGACGATCGCCTGCTTCTCGGTGGGGTCGGAGTACGTGGCCACCTCGGTGTGGCTGAACTCGTGCAGGAGGTTGCGGTGGGTCGGGACCATCGCGATCTCGTTGAAGAACATGGTCGTCTGCTTGAGCAGGCTGACGTACCAGTCGGCGGTGGAGAGCAGGGCGATCCGGCTGCCGCTCAGCCGCTCGGCGATGTCCCGGGCCCGCTGGAGGGTGCCTTCGTGGAACTCCTGCTTGAGGAAGGCCACGGAGGATTCCAGTTCGGCCTGGTACGTGGAGTTCGTGAGCTTCAGCCTGTGGAACAGGTCGAGGAAGATCGCGAAGAACTGCTGCACGTGGTACAGCGGGTACTCGCGGTCCGCGTGCCGGAGCTTGTACTGGATGAGCGAGGTGCCGTGTTCCTGGCAGAGGCCGGCGATCCGGCCGCCGCCGGAGAGCACGATCAGATTGCGGTTGCCGGTCATCTCGCGCATCGCGTCGAAGAACAGGCACGGCTCGACGGACCAGCCGCTGTAGCAGACGATGACCGTCAAGGTGGCCTCGTCCTTCAGCACCTCGCGGTCGATGAACCAGTCGAGGTCGTAGTCGTTGACGACGTCGACCTGGATGGGAATGCGCTCGGCTTTGAAGAAGCCTTTGACGATGTCGGAAACGACCGACGAACAGCCCATGCCGTAGAACACGATGCGCTTGAACCGGCCGGACTCGATCCTGTCCCGCAGACCGTCGTCCAGTCCGCTCAGGTCGTACTCGTGGCCCCAGAGCAGGCTCTCGAAAAGAGGCTCGCCCAGGACTTCTTCGAGGCGTTGCAAGCGTGGCTGCATTGCTTTACGTCCTCTCCAGCAGATCGTGCCGCCTTTACGGATCACGCTGTGGAACGGATCGCCGACCGAGGTGCGTCCGGCGTCGTGCGACCGAACCCCTCGTAAAACCGCCGCCGTCGTTCAGGAACCGTACCGGCGTGCAGGTGCGTGGCATGGCCACGTAGAGCGATGACCGTAGCGAGGGGACGCAGAAGCATCAAGAGCAACAGGGGACGCCAGGGGACACAGGGAGTCTATTTCGGCCACTGCGCCGGCGCGGCTTTCGTGACGCTATATACGCCGAATACGCCTGGGGACGACAAGAACAGCCCCCGGCCGAGGCTGACGGTGGCGAGGTCAGCGATCGGCCCACCAGACCAGCAGCCCGAGGCCGGAGAAGGCGCCGCCGAGGACGCATACGCCGGTCCAGCCGAAATGCGGATAGACGTAGGTCGAGGAAAGGCCGCTGCCGATGGCGCCGCCGATGAAATAGCTCGTCATATAGGCGGTGTTGACCCGGCTGTGCGCGCCGGGCCGGAGCCGGTAGATCACGCTCTGGTTGCTGAGGTGAGCGCCCTGGCAGCCGAGGTCCATGAAGGCGACGCCGAGCGCGAGGGCCAGGACGTTGTGCCCGCCGAGCTGGAGGGAGGCGTACGAGACGGTGATGACCAACAGGGAGACGCCGGTGACGCGCCGCGCGTACCC
>NZ_JBHVHQ010000931.1:0-3253 GCF_042800135.1 Streptomyces sp. NPDC057654
GTGTTGAGGTCCACGCCCCAGGTGTCGGCGGTCTCGGAGAGCAGGAACATGCCGCGGCCGCTCTCCGCGAAGTAGTCGGGCTCCTTGACCGTCGGCATGCCGGCGTCGGCGTCGCTGACCGCGGCCCGTATGCCGCCGGGGAGGTTGTCGATGGTCAGCACGCACTCGGCGGTCGCGGTGTGTTTGTGGACGTTGCTGAGGAGTTCGGTGACGCACATGGCCGCGCCGGGTACAAGGTCCGCGCGGCCCCACAGGCGGAGCTGGGACGCGACGGTGCGCCGTACGCGCGCGAACGCCCGCGGCTGGGCCACGAGTTGCTGCTCGAAGCGCTGCGGGGGGTGTTCGGCCATGGCGGACATGGCTCCTCCTACTCGCCCCCGGCCGCGAAGAGTTGGCTGCTGTGTCTGTGGATCTTACGAGACGACCGCGGGTGCGCGAAGCCGGGGAGCGTGGGAATCTCGACAATCTCTTACGTCGCCGAGCGGGCGAAGGGCCTCCCCGGGGGTGGGAGGGAGGCCCTTCGAGGGAGCCGCGCGCCCTGTCGAGCGGTCAGAGGACGCGGCTGCGGAGGCTCAGAACTGGACGTCCGAGCAGGAGTAGAAGGCGTTACCCGTGTCGGCGATGGTCCACACGCCGAGGATCAGGTGCTTGCCCGTCTTCTGGGTGGGGATGGTGCCCTGGTGGGTGACGGTGGCCGGGGGGATCCGGCCGCCGAAGGGCACGGTCATGAAGGGCTGCAACTCCAGGTCGGCGCGGGTGAGCGGCTTGTTGGGGTTGTAGCCCTCCTTGGTGATGTAGTACTTGAAGTCCGTGGTGGCGTGCTGGGCGGGGAGCTTCCAGCGGAACTGGAAGCCCTGGCCGGCGGTCACGTTGGTGGCGGGCCACTTGCCGCCGCGCGGGTCGTCGAGCTCCGCGAACCTGCCGTTGCCACCGGCACAGATCTTGCCGTCGGCGGGCCCTCGGCTCGGGAAGCCCTTGGGACCTTCCACGCTCTGCGGCTCCCACTGGATCTCCCCGCAGTTCTTCACGGTCCCCTTGGCGCAGTAGGCCTGCCGACTGGTGGGCGAGTCGACGTAGCCGTGGCTGGACGCGCTGCCCGTGGCGAGCAGTGAGACACCCGCGATGGACAGGCCGATGACGGCGGCACTGATCTTCTTGCGCATGCTTCGCTCCCTGAGAACGTGGGGGGTTCTGTGAGTCGAGTGAAGTGCGGTCTAGACCAACTGGGAGGCTAGTACCAGCCGTTCATCATGTCCAGACCAATAACAACCCGAATCAGGCCGCTGTACGTACGCGCTCCCGCACCCGCCCACCGCTCCCCAGGCCCCCGACGCCAGGCCACCGACCCTCACCCGTCCCCCCGCCAATCGCCTGGTGGACAGGGTGCGCCCCCTGCGGCTCACACCCGCCTCACGGGCCCCGCCCGACGCTTCACACGCCAGACGCACCCCTCCCGTCCCAGCCAGGTTGGCCGAAGGCGATTCTCGAAACTACTTTTGCCTGGCAAAAGTAGATGGCAGGATACGAAGCAGTCCACCGCCCCAGGTCGTTCGATGGGAGTCCTCATGACCACTGGCGACTACGCCGCCTCCGTACGGGCGCTGCGCGACCTCCGCGCCGCGGAGCGGGCCCGGCTGACCGCGAACACGCCGCGCCCGAAGCCGTCCTGGTGGACGCCCACGGCGGCGATCACGCACGGAGCCGGCATCGCCCTGGTAGTCGGACCCTGGGCGTACGGAACGGGCGGCGCGGCCTGGCGCATCGCCGTCGCCGTCACGGGGATCGCGGCGCTGGCCGTCTTCCCCGCCCTGTGCGTCTGGTGGGTGAGCCGTTCACGGGTCCGCGCCTGGCCGCCGCGCGGGCGCGGACGGCTGGCGCTGGAGTGCGCGCCGCTCCTCGCGTGGGCGGTGGGCTGGGCAGTCTACGAGGCGTACGGCCGGGCCCCCGGCGCGGTCACGGCGGGCGTGCTCAGCGGGTTCGCCCTGTGGTGGCGGGAGAGCGCGCGCCGTGGCCTCGACTCCGCGGCAGCCGCGGAGTCGACGGCGGCCGAGTCGGCAGTGGCGGAATCGACTGCCGCGGAGCGAGCCGAATGAGTCGTTCCGCTCGGCCCGCCGACCAGCCGCCCGCGCTCGACGAGGCCATCCACCACCCGACGCGGCTGACGCTGATGAGCTTTCTCGCGGGTTGTCTGGAAGCCGAGTTCTCGGCCGTACGCGACTACTGCCAGGTCTCCGATCCGAGCGTGAGCCGCATCGCGACCGCGCTGGACGAGGCCGGGTACATCAAGATCCGCAAAGGCGCCGTGGGCCGGCGCCCGCGCACCTGGCTCGCCCTGACCTCCGCCGGGCGCACCGCCCTCGCCCGCCATCTGGCCGCCCTCCAGGCCATGGCGGACGCGGCGCAGGAAGCGGGTGCGGTGCAGGAAGCACGCATCGCGGCGCGCGACGGTGACGGCGACGGCTGAGACCGGCTCGGGCTACGGAGCGGCGCGGACCACGTAACGGCGCGGATTACGCGGCGGCGCCCAGCCGGGCCGCCGGGATCTGGGGTTCCGCTGCTGTGCGGAGGAGGGACGCGTAGGTGTGGCGGAGGGCGATGAGGGATTCCTGGGCTTCCCGGTAGGCGAGGGAGGCGGTGCCGCCGCGGTGGGCCAGGGTGCGTACGGGGGCGCAGTGGCGGTCCATGGCGGTGAGCCAGGCGCGGTGGGGAGCGGGGAGGTGGCGGCGGACCAACTGGCGGCCGCCCTCGCCGAGGCGGCGGGCGCCCATGCCCAGTACGGCCTCGGCGGCCTGGAGCACCGGCGGCTCCAGCGCGCCCGGCAGCCCGGTGCCTGAACGGGCCCCCGAAGGGCCCTGGCCGTCGGCCGCCAGTGCGGCCAGTACCGCACGCTGTTGCGAAGTGCTCGGGGCGAGTTCCAGCGTGGCCTGCTCGGCGTGCAGTTGGGCGCGCAGCGTGTGCTGGATGCGGGTGAGGCGGCGCAGCGCCGTCGCCGTGGCGGCCTGCGGGCCGTCCTCGGCGAGCGTGTCCGCGAGGCGGAACAGCCAGATGCCGTGTGCCTCCAGCCGGGTCGCGGCCAGCATCAGGTGGTCGAGGCGGCTGAGCCGCTGCCCGTCCGCCGACCAGCGGACGACCGGCACCAGTTCCTCGGTGCGGGCCAGCTGGTCGATGGGGATCTGGCGGCGCGGCTTGCGGGCCGGGCCCCAGTTGAGGAGGGCGAGCGTGGGCAGCGCCACGAAGTGCGGCCGGTCCAGGC
>NZ_JBHVHQ010000932.1:0-3250 GCF_042800135.1 Streptomyces sp. NPDC057654
CCTCTCCGGGGTCGGCGGGCAGCGGCGTCAACGCACGTCCCTATGGGCCGGGCCTACGGCTCGAACTTGTAGCCCAGGCCGCGGACGGTCACCAGATAGCGCGGCGCGCCCGGGTCGGGCTCGATCTTGGCGCGCAGCCGCTTCACGTGGACGTCGAGGGTCTTGGTGTCGCCCACGTAGTCGGCGCCCCACACCCGGTCGATGAGCTGCATGCGGGTCAGCACCCGGCCCGCGTTGCGCAGCAGCATCTCCAGCAGGTCGAACTCCTTGAGCGGCAGGTCCACCTTGCCGCCGGAGACGGTGACGACGTGGCGGTCCACGTCCATCCGTACGGGCCCGGCCTCCAGGGCGGCCGGGGTGACCTCCTCCGGCTCGCCGCGCCGCCGCAGGACCGCCCGGATGCGGGCGACCAGCTCGCGGGAGGAGAAGGGCTTGGTCACATAGTCGTCGGCTCCTATTTCCAGCCCGACGACCTTGTCGATCTCGCTGTCCTTGGCGGTCACCATGATGACCGGGACGTTGGAGCGGCCGCGCAGCTGGCGGCAGACCTCCGTGCCGGGCAGCCCCGGCAGCATCAGGTCGAGGAGCACCAGGTCGGCGCCGTTTCGTTCGAACTCGTCCAGCCCGTCGGGTCCGGTGGCCGCGATGGCGACCTCGAAACCCTCCTTGCGGAGCATGTACGACAACGCGTCGCTGAACGATTCCTCGTCCTCGACAACGAGCACTCGGGTCACGGAAGGACCTCCGGGGCAGGCAGATGTTCGGTGGTGAAGGTCTCGTACGGGCCGTCCTCGTCGTCGAGGCCGCCCCCGGACCGGCCCGCGGGCTCGGTCCCTGCGTTCGATGAGCGGTCCCGGCCGCGGGCGGTGCCCGCCTCCGGGAGCCGCAGGGTGAAGGTGGAGCCCTGGCCTTCGGAGCTCCACACCGTGACCTCCCCGCCGTGCGAGGCGGCCACATGCTTGACGATGGCGAGGCCGAGGCCGGTCCCGCCGGTGGCGCGCGAGCGCGCCGGGTCCACTCGGTAGAACCGCTCGAAGACGCGCTCGCGGTCCTTCTCGGAGATGCCGATGCCCTGGTCGGTGACGGCTATCTCGATCAGCGCGCCGCCGGGGGCGGCGATGCGGCGGGCGGCGATGCCCACGCGGGTACGGGCCGGGCTGTAGTTGACGGCGTTCTCGACGAGGTTGCCGAGGGCAGCGGCGAGCTGGCCGCGGTTGCCCCAGACGTGCAGGTCGGCGGTGCCGCCGGCGGCCATGGTGATCTGCTTGGTGCCGGCCTGGTGGCGGCACCGGTCGATGGCCTCGGCGACCAGTTCGTCGACCCGGACCGGCTCGGCGTCCTCCAGCGGGTCGTCGTTCTGGACGCGGGAGAGGTCGATGAGCTCCTGGACCAGGTTGGTGAGCCGGGTCGCCTCGATCTGCATGCGCCCGGCGAAGCGGGTGACGGCCTCCGGGTCGTCGGAGGCGTCCATGACGGCTTCCGAGAGGAGGGAGAGCGCGCCGACGGGGGTCTTGAGCTCATGGCTGACGTTGGCGACGAAGTCCCGGCGCACCGCTTCTATCCGGCGGGCCTCGGTGAGGTCCTCAACGAGCAGCAGCACCAGCCGGGAGCCCAGCGGAGCCACTCTGGCCGACACCGCGAGGGCGTCGCCCCGGCCCGTACCGCGCCGGGGAAGGTCCAGCTCGACCTGGCGTATCTCGCCGTCCCGGCGGGTGTCGCGGGCCATCTGGAGCATGGGCTCCACGGCGAGCTTCCCGCCGCGCACCAGCCCGAGGGCGTACGCGGCGGAGCTGGCCTTGACCACGGCGTCGCCCTCGTCGAGCACCACCGCGGAGGAGCGCAGCACGGAGAGCACGGTGTCCACGCCGGGCGGCAGGACCGCGTCCGTATGCAGCGAGCTGCGGGTCGGGCGCACCTGGTCGCGCTCGCTCCAGCGGAACGCCAGCATCGCGATCACACCGGTGCACAGCCCGGCGATCGCTGCTGCTGCGGCGACGGCCGCGTCCACGTTCATGGCTCCAGGTTATGCGGGGGGTACGACAGCTCCACAGCCAAATGGGTGCGGTCTCGAACACTCGTCTCCCAGAGTTCACCTTCACGACAGTGCCGGTTCACTCGGGGGGCCGGATCCGGACGCGTTGCGGCTCGAACGTGGGAGCGTGGGGGCACAGCACCCCGGGAACCGCCTCCGCCGCTTCCGCCGGGCTCTCCGTCCGGCGCGGACGGCCGTCGGAACAGAAGGAAGGTCACGGAATGCGGGACGCGTACCACGAGGAGCTGGATTCCATCGGCGAGGGCCTCGTCGAGATGGCCCGGCTCGTCGGCTCCGCGATCGGGCGCGCCACCACGGCGATCCTCGACGCGGATCTCAAGCTCGCCGAGACCGTCATCGCGGCGGACGAGAAGGTGGACGACCTCCAGCGGGACCTGGAGGCGCGGGCCATCGCGCTCCTGGCCCGCCAGCAGCCGGTCGCCACGGATCTGCGGATCGTCGTCACCTCGCTGCGCATGAGCGCCGACCTGGAGCGCTCCGGCGACCTGGCGCAGCACGTCGCCAAGCTCGCCCGGCTCCGCTTCCCGGAGCGGGCGGTGCCGCGCGATCTGCACGCCACGATCCTGGAGATGGGCCAGCTCGCGCAGCGGCTGATGGCCAAGGCGGCCGAGGTGATCATCACCAAGGACGTCGACCTGGCGCTCCAGCTGGAGCAGGACGACGACGCGATGGACCTGCTGCACCGCGCGCTCTTCCAGCACCTGATGGACGACCGCTGGAAGCACGGCATCGAGACGGCCGTCGACGTGACGCTCCTCGGCCGCTATTACGAGCGGTTCGCGGACCACGCGGTGTCGGTGGCCAAGCGCGTGGTCTACCTGGTCACCGGCGAGCACGCGGACGAACTGGCCGCACAGACGGACCCGGTGGGAGGCACGGGCCGCATAGAGGGAACCTGACCCGAGGACCCTCTGTGCGGAAAAGTGCTACCACGCGCCGTTCACGCGCCCGCCGTTGCGGGCATTGACTGGAGAGACAGGCAGCGCACCACCTCGCACCACCTCCGAGGAGGTACTACATGGCCGGCACTCCTTGTCCGATAGTCAGCGTCAGCGACCCGACATCGCCCCCCATGCTCAGCGGCTGCCAATGCGGCCCCGGCTGCTCATGCGGCTGCCAGTCCGGCAGCCCATGCCAGTGCGGCGGCAGCTGCGGCTGAGTCACGCACAGCCCGTACCACCATGTGGGGCCCCGGCC
>NZ_JBHVHQ010000933.1:0-3233 GCF_042800135.1 Streptomyces sp. NPDC057654
CGGCGAGGCCGTGGAGATCCTCCGGGAGCGCGGCCACCGGCTGGAGCTGGCCCGCGCGATGGACGCGCTGGCCCGCGCGCACCGGGACCTCGGCGACGAGGGCCGGGCGCGGACGCTCGCGCGCAAGGCGCAGCAGCTGATGCGCGAGAGCGGCGCCGAGCCGTCCGCGTACGAGACCCCGGCCGCCGACTCCGGGGCCTCCCTGCCGCTCGCGGGGCGGCAGTGGTCGCCCGGCACCGGCTGGCAGCCCGTCGAACTCAGCGACGCGGAGCTGCGGGTGGCCACGCTCGCGGCCCGTGGGCACACCAACCGGCAGATCGCCGGGAAGCTGTTCATCACCGTCAGCACCGTCGAGCAGCATCTGACCCGCGTCTACCGCAAGCTCGACGTGCAGCGCCGCACGGACCTCGCGCCGAAGCTCCGGCTCGACGTCGGCGGGCCGGGCGATTCCGACGGGGGCGGCAACGGCGCCGCCCGCGACCGGCTTCGCGCGGTCTAGACCGAATCCGCCGGAACAACGGAATCCGTAGGGGAAGACGCGCGGACGAGGCGTGGAATTCACCAGGGGAGCGCCCCGGAACTCGTGGCGCGTTGAACTGTGCGGAACGGCGCACCGGGGGCGGCCGTACAGGTGTTTACCCCGGATTCATCAGCGTCCGCCGTTTCGCTCCTTGCACGCCCCGTCGGCACGCGCACTCCCTGAACCGCCCGCCGTGACCGGCCGGTAGGGGTACCCCGCCGGGCCGGGCCCGCACGTCGGTGGGGGGAGCTGCCCGGAGCGGGCGGCCGAAGGCCGGGCGGTCGCGTCCGATTTCCCGGTCGATGCGGCGTCCACCAGGAGTTTTGCGGGTATCGCGGGTACGGGGCCGCGCGCACACCGGGCACGTTCCGTTGATTGTGCGGCCAAAGCTTCCGGGGAGATTACCCGGTGCCCCGTGTATTCCCGGATAGGGGTACCGAATCCGAACTCATGATTTCATCGGGCCGTCGGCGACGGATTTCCGCACGGCTCTGGACCGTGATTCCCGATGGCCTATACCTTTACTGACGTGCTCGCGACGACCCCACGTCCCCGCTGGTCGTAGCGGGTCCGGTCGCACCCGATGGTCCATACCGGAAAGACCGCAGGGGTCCTCCCCGTGACGGTGACATGGCCGCCGGTGAAAACGTGACGGCGGCTCACGGGGGGCGCGTCGTCCGGGCGGACGAGACCGCCGGGCGGCGGAATACCCCGGCAAGCCGACGACAGCGGGCCCGCCGCCAGAAGTGCCTTACGCATATTGCAGTACCGAGTTGTCCGCTCCGATAGCTGCCCCGGATAAGCGAATCATGGCACCACGAGTCCGGGGGCTTCGGATAGGGGTGCCTGACCGGTAAAGACGCTGTTAGAGTCGGAGTCCGAATAGGGGAAATTCGCCGCCGGTACACGGCACTTGACGCATGGCGGGGCAACGGGGGGAGGGCGCGTGGGTTTGGCGACGGACAGAATCCTGCAATTCGATGAGATGCGCGCGATACGCGCGATACGCGGTTTCGGCCAATTCCAGATCATGGCTGCCGGGAACGGCGAGTACGGGGAGCGCGACGCGTACGGGGAGCGCCGGGAGCACGGGGAGCACGGCGGGGGCGACCGCCGAAAGCCCGTACCGGCGCGGCGGGTCCCGTCCGGACCCGTCCGGCAGCAGGGCCGGGCCGATGTCTGACCGGCGGGGCGGCGCCGTACGCCGGGGCAGACCAGCGGGGGAGCGCTGCGCGGCGGCCTCGCATGAGTCGTCAGGTGCGCCGACGCACGCCTTGGGCGCGCCGACGCTCGCCTGCGCACGGGGGAAATCAGATCGTGAGGAGCTGGCGTTGGAGCCGGGGCAGGTGCGATTCGATCAGCAGATGGCCGTCGGAGTAGAGATCAGTGCGCTCTCGGTGGCCGATTCACCGAGGATCTCCGGGGAAGATCCGGAGCACGTCAAGGCGCTGACGGTGGCGCAGACCGAGCTGCCGCCGATCATCGTGCACCGCGCGACCATGCGGGTCATCGACGGAGTGCACCGGCTGCGGGCCGCCGTGCTCTGCGGCCACGACAAGATCGCGGTCAGGTTCTTCGACGGCGACGAGGCCGACGCGTTCGTGCTGGCTGTCGAGTCGAACATCGCGCACGGCCTCCCGCTGTCCCTCGCGGACCGCAAGCGCGCGGCCGGGCGCATCATCGACTCGCACCCGCAGTGGTCGGACCGGATCGTCGCCTCCGTCACCGGCATAGCCCCCGGCACGGTCGCCGAGATCCGCAGGCGCCGTACGGGCGGACTGACCGCCGTGAGCAGCCGGATCGGCCAGGACGGCCGCATCCGCCCGGTCAACGGCACCGAGGGGCGCAGGCTCGCCAGCGAGGTCATCGCGGAGAACCCCACCCTCTCGCTGCGGCAGATCGCGCGGGCGGCCGGGATCTCCCCCGAGACGGCCCGCGACGTACGGAACCGGCTGCGCCGGGGCGAGGACCCGCTGCCCACACCGCGCGGCAAGGGGCGGGTCAGCACCGCGCGGGCGACCGCGCAGGCCGGCCCGCGCAAGGGCTTCGGCACCGGGGCGGTGCCGCAGCGCGCGCCGGTGCAGGACCGCACCGCGACCGTGGAGCGGCTCAAGGCGGATCCGGCGCTGCGGATGAGCGAGACGGGGCGCACCCTGCTGCGGCTGCTCGCCATCCACACGGTCAGCGCCGAGGAGTGGGAGGAGATCATCGACAACATCCCGCCGCATTGCAGCAATATCGTCGCCCATCTGGCGAGCGAATGCGCGGGGATGTGGGCGGAGTTCGCGGTCCGCGTGGAGCGGCGGGTCGCCGAGACCGTATAGCTCGCGGGCGGCCGGGGTCCGGCAGCTCCGCGACAGGGGGTTCAGAAGGATTCGGGGGCAGCGCGCCGGAGGCTCTCCGGTGCGGTGTCCAAGCGCGGGATTCGGCCGGTTGGACGGCGGCCTCCGTCGCTCTGGGGGAGCGGTTCCGGGACGTGGTGCCAGGGGCGTGGTTCTGGGGGCGCGGTTCCGGGGCGCAAGAGGATTCACACATGGGGGAATTCGGATGGATGTTCGTGCGATAGACCATCTTGAGCTGTACGTGGAGGACGCCGAGGAGGCGGCCGACCACCTGCGCGCCGCGTACGGATTCACCGTGCGCGGACGCGGCGGCCCCGGAACCGGGCTGGGGGCCTGCCGGACGGTCCTGCTCCGGCAGCGGGACATCACCC
>NZ_JBHVHQ010000934.1:0-3232 GCF_042800135.1 Streptomyces sp. NPDC057654
GCCGACGAGGTCTTCGAGGCAGGGGGCGGCGACGGTCTCCAGTAGCGCCTCGGGGGTGGGGAAGTGCCGGTAGACGGTGGCGACCCCGAGGCCGGCCCGGTGTGCGACATCGTTGAGCTGCAAGGGCGTGCCCTGGTCGACGAGGGCACGGGCGGTCGTGACGATCCGTTCCCAGTTGCGGGCGGCGTCCTTGCGCAGCGGTGCGGTCGTCATGGGAAGTGTCCAGGTTGCTCGTCTTGGTTCGCGGGCCGGTCAGGTGATCATATGCGGACGTCTCCGGGCGGGCGGGGGGCTTCGGGCGGGGGTCAGGCTGCCTGGTCTGCCAGGTCGTCGAGCTCCGGGGGCGCAGCAGGGGTGGGGGTGGTGCCCGCGCCAGGCCCTGGCTCATCCGAGGTGCTCGGTGTTCGCCGGGGCGGCCACAGGTGCGTGGGCCTGGCTGAGCCTGCGTACGGCATCGGTGACGCGGGCGTTGGTCGCGGCGCGGAACGGGGCGACGGGATCGGCCGAGGAGCCGATGACGAGCCCGGTCCGGCCGGTCAGCGCGGGGTCGGTGGCGGCGGTGATCGAGGGCCGGGCGGCCGCGGATGCGGAGCCGGAGGTGGAGCGTTCGAACAGCCGGCGCACCAGCGGCCACAACAGCCGCAGCGGCGGAGAGACGATCTTCGGGTCGGACATGGTGCCGTTGGTCATGTCGGTCGCGGCGCCACCGGGATCGGCGGCGAAGACCGAGACGCCCGTTCCCTGTAGCCGCTTCGCCAGGTCGAGCGTGTAGGCGAGGTTGGCCAGCTTGGCGCGCCCGTACCAGTGGAAGGCGTAGTAGCCGCCCGGCGGCTCGATGCCGTCGAACACCCGCCGGGCGGCGGCGACCGCGGCCGAGGTCACGTTCACGACCCGGCTGGGCGCCCCTGCCGTGAGCGTGGGCAGCAGCAGCTCGGTCAGCAGGTACGGCGACAGGTGATTGACCACGAACGACGCTTCGACGCCGTCGATGTGCTGCCGCCGGGTGAACATCGCCCCCACGTTGTTGACCAGTACCGTCAACGGTTCCCCCGACGCCGCGTGCTCGGCGGCGAGCGTGTCGGCCAGCGTGCGGACCTGGTCGAGCGAAGCCAGGTCGGCGGAGAGGAACCGGCCGGGGTGGGCGGGTCGCTCCGCGTTGATCCGCTCGACTGCCCTGGCACCACGGTCGGCGTCGCGGCCGATCACGGTGACGGCGAATCCCGCATCGGCCAGCCCCAGTGCCGTCTCCAGGCCGATGCCGCCCGTGCCGGCCGTGACCACGGCTGTCTTCGTCATGAGCTCCTCCACCCCAATAATCGGATAGGTCATCCGTTTAAGCGGGACGGTAACACAACCGGATGACCTATCCGGTTGCGGGTCTCGGCTCCACCCTCGCCACCCTCGCCACGGCCGGTCGGCCGGCCGACCGGCCAGACCACGCCGGAACTCGCCGGGGTATGGCGGCGGAATATCCGCGTGTCGCCTGCGGTTTGCGTCCGCTGACGACCGAACAGCCGATCAAGCGAGGGGCGCCTCATGTCGATCGAATCCGTACCGCAGGGAACCGTGGCCGAGGGCTTCGAACCGGTCCGCGAGGTGTTCGCGGCCACCTTGGCCGAGGAACGCGAGGGCCACGCCGCGCAGTTGGCCGCCTACGTCGACGGCCGCAGGGTCGTGGACCTGTGGGGCGGCCCGGAGATCACCGCCGACTCCCTCGTCGGAGTCTTCTCCTCCACCAAGGGCGCCGCGCACCTCACCGTCGCCCTGCTCGTCCAGGACGGCACGCTCGATCTCGACGAGAAGGTCAGCCACTACTGGCCCGAGTTCGCCGCCGAGGGCAAGGCCGGCATCACCTTGCGCGACCTCCTCGCCCACCGCTCCGGGGTGATCGGGGCCGACGACGGCTTCTCCCTGGAGGAGCTCGCCGACGACCGCCGCATCGCCGCGCGGCTGGCCGTGCAGCGCCCGTACTGGCGGCCCGGCACGGCCTTCGGCTACCACGCCCTGGTCATCGGCGCACTCACCGGCGAGGTCGTGCGGCGCGTCACGGGCCTGACGATGCAGGAGTTCTACGAGGCCCGCATCCGCGCCCCGTACGGTCTCGACTTCTACATGGGCCTGCCCGAGTCGCAGGAGCACCGGGTGCTGACGACCCTGCCGGCGGACCCGACGCCCGAGCAGCAGCGCGAACTGGACGCGGCGGCGACCGGCCCGGAGAGCCTGACCGGCATAGCCTTCAATGAACACGCCGCGGACGCCGTCCCCCTCGACACACTGCCCAACTTCCGCGCCGTCCGTGCCGGAGGCCCCGCTTCCGTCGGCGGCATGGCCTCCGCGCGGGGCCTGGCGGAGATGTACGCGGCCGCCATCGGCGAATTCGACGGCAAGCCCCCGCTCCTCAAGCCCGACACGGCGGCGGAGTTCGCGCAGCTCCACTCCGTCGGCTACGACCTGGTGGCCCGCCAGCACGAGTCCTTCGGCCTGGGCTTCCAGGCGGAGGCCGACATCTACCCCTTCCTGGGCGCCGGGTCCTTCGGCCACGCGGGCGCGGCGGGCTCAGTGGCCTTCGCCGACCCCCGAGCCGCCCTGTCCTTCGGCTACAGCCGCCGGCGCTGCGCCGCCCTGGGAGGCGACACCCCGGAAGCCGGCCGCCTGGCAAAGGCGGTACGAGACTGCGTGGCCTAGGTTTCCCGGCCCGCCTCGGCCTCCACCCACTCAGAATAGCGTGCATGCCGCACGCATATGTGTGTTACGGTATCCAACATGCGTGCACATCGCACGCACCTGGGGGGGGTGGGACACGAGAGGAAATCCGTTATGCACCGCACCGAGATCACCGCCGCACTCACCGATCTGATCTTCAATCCGGGACTCGATCTCCATGAGGCCGCCGACCGGCATTTCGCCCCCGACTACCGTCAGCGCACCGACGGGCGCTGGGACGACCGCGACGCCTTCCTCGATCACATCGCCCATCTGCGCGGCATCGTGGCCGAAGGCTCCGTCGAAGTCCATGACGAGCTGTACGACGGCGTCCGCTACGCCGACCGGCACACGGTCCACATCACCAAGACGGACGGTTCCACCGTGCGCACCGAGGTCTACCTGTTCGGCGAGTTCGCACCCGACGGCCGCTTTCGTCGCATCGAGGAGGTAACACTCATGATCGAAGGCGCCGAAGCCGACCGGAATCTGGGCAGCGCCCGCTGAACGGAGGGGACGGCAGGAAACC
>NZ_JBHVHQ010000935.1:0-3209 GCF_042800135.1 Streptomyces sp. NPDC057654
GCCCGAGGCCTCCGGCGAGGCCGGGGTGGTGCCGCTGGTCGCCGAGGACTTCGAAGGCGTCGCCGACCACCTCGATGCGTGGCTGAGCTCCGCCCGCGAGCAGGCGGCCGTCGCCCGGCGCACCTTCTCCGCCGGCCGGGAGTCGAAGGAGAGCCGGCAGCGGCTGCTGGTCGTGCTCGACGGCTACGACCCGCGCAGCGCCTGGGCCCGTTCCGCCGTGGCCGCCCGGCTGCTGGAGGAGGCGGGGCCGGGCAGCGGGGTCACCGTGGTGTGCGTGGTGGACCGCGAGGCGGACGAGCCGACCCGTGCGGACGTCCGGGTCCGCGTCACCGCCGAGGGCGGGCTGACCGTCGAGAGCCGCCGCTCCGACAGCCGCTCCGACGTCCATGTCGAGGCCGCGGTCGCCGACGACCCGAGCCCGCGGCTCTGCGCGGCGACCGCCCGCGCGCTGGCCCCGCTGCGACTCTCCGCGGAGGGCGAGGAGATCCTCGCCCAGACCATGTCCCTGCCGAACCTGCTGGGCGTCCCCGATCTCGCGTCCTTCGAGCCGGAGGACCGGTGGGTCGAGCCGGACTCCGAGGACGTGCTGCGCTTCCCCGTCGGCTTCGACTCCGAGGGCCATCCGCTGGCCCTCGACCTCAAGGAGGCGGCGCAGGGCGGCATGGGCCCGCACGGCCTGGTGGTCGGCGCCACCGGCTCCGGGAAGAGCGAACTGCTGCGTACCCTGGTCGGCGGCCTCACCGCGGTCCACTCCCCCGATCTGCTCAGCTTCGTGCTGGTGGACTTCAAGGGCGGCGCCACCTTCGCCGGCGTCACCGAACTGCCGCACGTGGCCGGTCTGATCACCAACCTGGTGGATGATCTGGCGCTGGTGGACCGGGTACGCGACGCGCTCCAGGGCGAGCAGCAACGGCGCCAGAAGCTGCTGCGGGACGCGGGCAACCTCGACAACGTACGCGAGTACCAGCTGCGCCGCGCCGCCGGGCAGACCGGGCCGGACGGCGAGCCGCTGGAGCCGCTGCCCTATCTGCTGGTCATCGTCGACGAGTTCGGCGAGCTGCTCTCCAGCCGGCCGGATTTCATCGACCTCTTCGTGCAGATCGGCCGCGTCGGCCGCAGCCTCGGCATCCATCTGCTGCTGGCCACCCAGCGCCTGGAGGAGGGCAAGCTGCGCGGGCTGGAGTCCAACCTCTCGTACCGGATCTGTCTGCGCACCTTCTCCGCCGCCGAGTCCCGCTCGGTGATCGGGACGCCGGACGCCTACCGGCTGCCGCCCATCCCCGGCTCGGCCTTCCTCAAGGTCGCCGATTCCGTGTTCGAGCGCTTCCGGGTGGCGCACGTGTCCGGACCGCACCAGAGCGCCGAGGAACGGCTGGCCGTCGAGGGGCCTGCGCCTACCGCCCCGGTCCCCTTCGGGCTGCGCAGCGCGCCGGACCCGGACGCCCCGGCCGAGCCGGAGGCCGAACAGCGCACCCGGCCGATGCTCACCGGCCCGACCGAGATGCAGGTCCTCGTCGACCGGCTGCTGCGGTCCGGCCAGGCGGTGCACCAGGTGTGGCTGCCGCCGCTGCCGCGCGCGCTGCCCCTGGACTCGCTCACCGGCCCGCTCGCGGGCGAGCCGGGAGAGGGACTGCGCGCGCAGTGGTGGCCGGAGAGCGGCACGCTGAAGTTCCCCGTCGGCGTGGCGGACATCCCCGTGTCGCAGCAACAGCAACCGGTGGTACCGGACTTCGCGCACGAGTACGGGCACCTGGTGCTCATCGGCGCCCCGCAGTCGGGCAAGAGCATGTTCCTGCGCTCGCTGATGCTCGGCGCGATGGTCACCCACTCCCCGGCCGAGGCGCAGTTCCTGTGCCTCGACTTCGGCGGCGGCTCGCTCCTGCCGTACGAGCGGAGCCCGCACGTGAGCGGTGTCGTCGGGCGGCACGACAGGCAGCGGGCCCGGCGGGCGCTGGCCGAGGTGGCTCAGCTGATCACCGAGCGGGAGAAGCTCTTCCGGGACCTCGGCATCGACTCGGCGGGCGAGTTCCGCCGGCGCCGCTCGGCGGGCGACCTCCCCGAGGGCGTACGCGCCGCCGACGTCTTCCTCGTCCTGGACAACTGGGGCGGGCTCCGCGGCGAACTCCAGGACCTGGACATCGACGCCGTCGTGCTGGACATCGCGGCGCGGGGCCTGGGCGTCGGAGTGCACCTGCTGCTGACCGCCAACCGCTGGGCGGATCTGCGGATGTCGCTGCGGGACAGCTTCGCGGCCCGGCTGGAGCTGCGGCTCAACGACCCGGCCGAGTCGGAGATCGACCGCCGTGCCGCGCGGCGTTTCGCCCCCGCCACCGCGCCCGGCCGGGGCCTGGTCCCGGGCGGCCTCCAGTTCCAGGTGGCGCTGCCCCGGCTGGACGGCATGGACACCACGGAGGGCCTGGCCGAGGCGCAGGAGGACGCGCTCGCCAAGATCACCGCGTCCTGGCCGGCGGATTCGGCGGCCCCGCCCATCCGGATGCTCCCGGAGCGGGTGACCCTCGCCGAGCTGACCGCGTCGTCCGACACCGCCGCCGCGGGGGTGCCGATCGGCCTCGCGGAGGACGATCTGCGCCCGGTGCATCTGGAACTCGGCGACGCCGAGCCGCACTTCCTCGTCTACGGCGACTCCGGTTCCGGCAAGTCCGAGTTCCTGCGCACCTGGCTGTCCGGGATGACGCGTCGGTACTCGGCGTGGGAGGCCCGCTTCATCGTGGTCGACTACCGGCGGGCCCTGCTCGGCGCGGTCCCTGACGAGCACCTGGGTGCTTACGCCGGGGACTCCAACGCGGCGGCCGTCTACGCCGAGCAGGTCGCCCAGAAGCTCGCCGAGCGGCTGCCGCCGCCCGATGTGACGGCCCGGCAGCTGCGGGAGCGCAGTTGGTGGGAGGGGCCCGAGCTGTACATCGTGGTGGACGACTACGACCTGGTGGGCAATGGCCGGCAGTCCCCGTTGGCGCCGCTCGTCGACTACCTCCCGCAGGCCCGGGAACTGGGCTTCCATGTGGTCGCGGCACGCCGCGTCGCCGGTTTCGGCCGCACCGCCCTGACCGAGCAGCTCCTCAGCCGTGCCCGCGAGATGGGCGCGGCCGGTCTGATCCTCTCCGGCGACCCGAAGGAAGGCGCGCTGATCGGCGGCGAGCGGGCTGAGCCCCGGGCCCCGGGCCGCGGCGCCCTGATCCGCCGCCAGTCCC
>NZ_JBHVHQ010000936.1:0-3205 GCF_042800135.1 Streptomyces sp. NPDC057654
CCGGGCTCTCCGGGGCGGGGGTCCGGGACCGTATATTTACGGGCCGCTCACCCGGAATTTCGACGGGACCCGGCACTTCGGCCCACAAATACACGGCAGCGTCCCGGACCCCCGCCCCTGCGAACCCGGCCCCTCCCGTGCGTGGTGAGGCCGGACCCGGTTCGTGCGGACGGTCTGGCGGGGGCTTGGGCGGCTCGTCGGCTCGGCTTTCGGTCGTGGCCCCGGGCTAATCCGGTTGGAGGATCGTCACTTCTTGGCCGGGGTCGTCACTGCCAAGTTGCTCGCCATCGTGATGTACGGCCGCACGCCTGCCGTCGTGGGGTAGATGTCCGTCTTGTTGCGGTCGACGATGTCGCCGATGATGCGGCCGACGCGGATCAGCGGGGTGCCCGGGGCCAGGCGCAGGGACAGGTCCCAGACGCTCTCGTCGGTCGCTCCGGCGCGGGCCTTGTGCACCTGCTCGTACGGGACGGTGAAGGAGAACCGGGTCTCGTCGAGGACCGTGATCTCGACGGTGAACGGCTGGGCCGTGCTCTCGCCTCGGGGGGCGGCGGTGACGTGGGGCTTGCCGTCCGGGGCGAAGGCGGCGCCGTGCAGGGTGCCCTCGACGGTGAAGGAGGCGGGCTCGGTGTGCAGGGTGCGGGCCTCCGCGTGGGCGGTGCGGCGCCAGGCGCGCAGGGAGAGGTTGTTGTCGACCGTCGGGTAGGGGACGGCCCAGGCGAACGGCTTGCCGGGGCGGGGTTCCTTGCCGAGGAGGCCGCGGCCCTCGGCGAAGGTGGAGGCGACGCGGCGGCGGGCGTTGTCGTCGGCCCGTACGACGTGGAAGTCCCAGCGGCCCTCGGCCAGGGACAGCTCGTGCGGGGTGAGGACGGCGGTGTACGGGGCGGTGTCGTCGGCCGGGGCGGTCAGGGGGATCGAGACCTGGTCGTCCTCGCCGCGGCGGGTGAGCGTCAGCGTGAGGTTCTCGCCGGTCAGGCCCTTGCGGGCGAGGAGGACGACGATGTCGCCGGCGGCGTCGACGCGGGTGGAGGCGGTGGGCCTCAGCGGCTTGCGGACTATGTCCTTGATCGCGCTCTTCACGGGCGCCGCGTTGCTCATGGCGCTGCGGCGGAAGGGGCGTACGAGCTTGCCGGCGGTGCGGCGCAGCATCAGGGAGATCGGGACCGCTGCGGGCTTGGGCTGCTCCTCGTCCCTGGCGCGCAGCTCGTCTATGAGCTGTTCGTAGCGGGCGGCGATGTGCTCCGGCGCGTACCGCTCGGCGGAGACGGCGGCGGCGCGGCCCATGGAGTGCCGCAGGTCGTCGTCCTCGATCAGCTTGAGGAGGCCCTTGGCGATGCCCTCGGGGTCTCCGACGGGGACGAGCAGGCCGTCCTTGCCGTCGTCGATGATCTCGCCGGGGCCGTGCGGGCAGTCGGTGGCGACGACCGGGACGGCGCAGTGCATGGCCTCGACGATGGTCATGCCGAAGGACTCTTCGCGCGAGGTGACGGCGGCGATGGAGCCCTTGGCCCATTCGGTCTCGATGGGGGACTGGGCGCCCATGAGGGTGATGTGCTCGTTCAGGCCGAGTCCGTCGATGCGGGCGCGCAGGGCGGCGTGCTCGGGGCCGCGGCCGTAGATGCGCAGCTTCCAGTCGGGGCGTCGGGCGGCGACCTTGGCCCAGGCGTCGACGAGGACGTGGTACTGCTTCACCGGGATCAGCCGGCCCGCGGCGACGACGAGTTTGGCGCTGCCGTCGGAGGGCTCGATGTCGGAGGCGGGCACGCCGTTGGGGAGGGCGATGAGCTTGGTCTTGACGCCGGGGAACTGCGCGCGGTGGGTGGCGGCGTCCGCCTCGGAGACGGTGGTGTGCGCGTCCAGGCGGGGGATGGCGGCGTCCTGGGCGGCGCGGATGTTGGCTTCGTGGGTGCCGTAGATCCGGTGTTCCTGGCCGATCCGCAGATAGCGGTCCTGGCCGTACTCGGCGAGGTAGATGACGAGGCCGGGGCGGGTGGCGACGACGACGTCGGCGTCGGTGCGGGCCAGGTGGTCGGCGAGGGTCCGGTCGGTGAGGGCGTTGAACTGGGCGCCCTTCGCCTCGACCGGCGGGATCAGCGCGGTGGGCTGGTCGAGCAGCGGGTCCTCGGCGACGTTGCCGTTGACGTCGGGGCGCTTGTCGAGCAGGGAGACCAGGCGGACCTTGGGGTGCAGGGGCAGGCGGGGCGTGGCCTGGGTGCGGTAGACGGAGACGATCTCCACGTCATGGCGGGCCGCCAGGGCCGCGGCGACGTTGAACGTCGAGCGGATGGTGCCGCCGATGCCGTAGGCGTTCTGGATGAGGAAAGAGATCTTCATAGCTGTGGACGCGCGCGCGGTGTCTTCGCGGGCGCTTTCCCTCCCCCTGGCCTGGATATCCGTATCGTCCCATGATGACCGGAGCGGTGCGGTTCCGCGCATTCCGATCCCAAGGTAAAAGACCGGTCATGGGGATTTTGGTTGCATGTAGTGCTCAATATGTGGCGAGGGTCACGTCTCTGACGTCGATGGTGAGGTCGTTGGAGGGGTCGAAGACGGGTTTCACGGCGACCGTGCCGCGCAGCGGGTGGCGCAGTTCGCGGGCGGGGCCGACGTCGGTGCGCTTGCGGTCCACGTTGTCGCCCGCGAGGCGGCCGAGCGTGACCCGCACGGCGGGGGCCGATCCGGCGCCGGGCAGCCGCAGCCGCAGTTCCCAGGTGTCGTGGGAGGTGCCGCGCCGGGTGAGGAGCCGCTCGTAGGGGAGCGTGCACGTGAAGCGCCGTTCATCCAGAACGGTGACGGCCACGGCGACGTCGTACACGTCGTCCTCCGGGGAGAGGGCGAAGATCGCCGCCGTGCCGTCGTCGGGCAGCGGGCCGGCGCCGCCGTGCAGGGTGGCGGTGAGGGTGACGGAGTCCGGGCCGGTGACGACGCGGTCCAGCTCGGCGTGGTGCGGGCGGCGCCAGGTGCGCAGGGTCAGCGACCCGGCGGCGGTCGTGTACGGCACCCAGGCGGTGACGTCGCCGTCCGCGTCGGTGACGAGGGGCAGGGTGAGCAGCCGCGCCTGCTCGACGAGGGTCGCCGCGACTCGCGCGCGCTTGCCGTCGTCGGCCCGCTCCACGTGGAAGTCCCAGCGGCCCTCGGCGAGCCGGTTCGCGGCGCGGTCGAGGGTCGCGGTCAGCGGGCCCTTGCCGGTCGCGGGGGCCTGGAG
>NZ_JBHVHQ010000937.1:0-3194 GCF_042800135.1 Streptomyces sp. NPDC057654
GGCCCACCCGCGCGGAGCTGAGGGCCCTTCGGGAACCGCTGCTGCCGTCGTCCGCGCGCGTCGACCGCTTCCGGCTCCTCGCCGCGCGGTCGCAGTTCCTCGCCCGGCGCGGTCAGCGCCGACCGCCGGTCCAGCTTGCCGCTCGGGGTGAGCGGCAGCGCGTCGAGGAGCCGGAAGCGGTCGACGCGCGCGTACGACGGCAGCAGCGGTTCCAGATGGGCCGTCAGCTCCTCGCGTGTGGGCCGCGGGGACCCGGCACGGCACTGGAGGCAGGCCGCGAGCCGCTCGCCGTCCCGCACCACCACCGCGTTGACGACGGCCGGATGGCTCAGCAGCGCCGCCTCGACCTGGCCCAGCTCCAGCCGGTGGCCGCTGAGTTTGATCTGCTGGTCGTCGCGGCCCAGGTAGTGCAGCAGGCCCTGCCGGTCGAACCGCGCCCGGTCGCCGCTGCGGTAGAAGGTCCCGAGGCCCGGCACCTCCACGAAGCGTTCGTCGTTGAGCGCGGGATCGTCCAGGTAGCAGGGCGTGACCATCGTGCCGCCGATCAGCAGCCGGCCGGGGCAGCCGGGCGGCACGGGCTCGCCGGACGCGTCGACGACGCGCAGCCAGGCCCCCGGCACGGGGCGGCCGATGGCAGGACGGGCCGGCCAGTCGGCCGGGTCGCCGTCCAGGCAGAGGCCGCTGACCACGTGCGTCTCGCTCGGCCCGTAGTGGTTGAACAGCCGCGCGCCGGGCATCCCCGCGAACCAGCGGCGGATGGCGTCGGTGCACAGCAACTGCTCGCCCGCCGAGACCACCTCCCGCAGCCGGGAGGGGAAGCGGCCCAGCCGCACGCCGTGCTCGGCCAGCATCTGCAACGCCACATAGGGCATGAACACACGCTCGGCGCCGGCCGCTTCGAGCTGCTCCAGGAACGCCGGAGCGTCCTGCCGCCAGCGCGGCTCCACGAGCGTGAGGCACCCGCCCCCGCACAAGGTGCTGAAGATCTCCTGGAAGGACACGTCGAAGGACAGCTTGGAGAACTGCTGCGTGACGGCCCCGCCGGGCAGCCCGCCCGGCCCCGTCTGCCAGTTCAGCAGATCGCACATCGTACGGTCCGGCACCTGCACGCCCTTGGGCATGCCGGTGGAGCCCGAGGTGAACAGGGTGTAGAGCGGCCGGCGCCCGTCGTGCGACGGGAGCTGCGGCGCTGCCGCGCTCGACAGCACCACCGGATGGCGGGGCAGGCCCTCCGGCGCGATCGCGTCGACGGCGGCCTCGCCGCCCGGCGCCGCCAGCACGCACAGCGGATCCACCTGGTCCAGGATCTGCCGCAGCAGCGCCGGGGGATAGGACGGGTCGAGTGGCACGATCGTGAGGTTGAGCCGCGCCAGCGCCAGCACCGACACCACGTGTTCCGCCGACGGCTCGAAGTGCAGCGCGACGCGGCACGGCAGGCCGTCGTGGTCGGGCAGCGGGAAGCGCGTACGCAACTCGGCGGCGAGCGCGACGGAGTACGCGTCGAGTTCGGCGTAGCTCAGGGTGCGGTCGCCGTCCGCGAGGGCCGGCGCGTCCGGCGTCCGGCGGACCTGGCGGGCGAACCCGTCGGCCACCGTGGCGAATTCCGACGTCGGCGCGGGGGCGCGGCCGGGGTCCGGCAGGCCGCGCCGGTACGGGGCCACCAGTTCGGCCAGGGTCTGGGTACCGCCCTCGGCCAGGCTGTCCAGGGCACGCCGGAACAGCCCGTCCAGGGCCCGTATCTCCGTGGCGTCGAACTTGCCGTCCGCGTACTCCCACAGACAGTCGAAGCCGGTGCCGCGCTCGACCACGGACAGGGTGAGCGGGCACTTCGCGTCGGCCGCCGCCGGCCACAGGGGCTCGGAACGGCAGCCGGGCAGGGCCAGCGCGTCGAAGTCCGTGTTCTCCAGGACGAACATGAAGTCGAAGGGCGGGCCGTCGGCGCGGGGGCCCTGGTCGGCGAGGACGTCCGCCAGCGCCACGTCCTGCCGGTCCAGTACGCGCTGGGAGGCGGTCCCGTGCCGCCGGAGCTGGGCGCGCAGGCGTTCGGCCGGGTCCAGGTCCAGCGGCAGCAGCACGGTGTTGGCGAACATGCCGACGCCGGACTCGAAGTCCTGCACCGGGCGGTTGGCCACCGGTCCGGCGATCCGCGGGCGGCTGCGGCCGGTCACCCCGTACAGGCTCCAGGCGAACACGCCCAGCAGAACCTGGAACCGGGTGAGCCCCAGCTCCGTGCCCAGCCTGTCGAGCGCGGCGCGCCGCTCCGGGCCGAGCGAGGTGTGCAGCAGCCGGCCGGCGTCGCGGGCGGGGACGGGGCTCGGGTCGAACGGCGGCTCGGCCTCGTCGGCCTCGTCCGCGTCGGGGCGGCCGTAGTGCTCCGCGAGCGCGGTGCGCTGGGCCCGGTAGGCGGGCCGGGCGAACCAGTCGGCCTGCCAGGCCGCGTAGTCGAGCGGCGTCGGGATGGGATCGGTCGCACCGTCCGAATTGCCTTGGCCGTCCTCCGCGCCGTTGAGCGCGGCGGCGTAGTCCGCCGAGAGCTCGCGGAAGAGGACGTTGAGCGACCAGCCGTCGACGGCGATGTGGTGCAGGCGCAGCAGCAGTACGCCGCTGTCCACACAGTCCTCGGCGGGCAGCCAGCATGCCTGGAACAGCCGCGGCTGTCTCAGGTCGAAGGGCTCACCGAAGAACCGGTCGGCGGCCGCATGCCAGGCGGCTTCGCCGCTGGAAGTTCCCCCGTCGCCCGGCTCCGAGCCGTCGGCGACCGCGCTGCCGGGCCCTGCCCCGCTCGGCCCCGTACTGGCAGACGACGCGTCGCCCCGCTCCAAGCCGGCCGCCGCGGGTGCCGCCGCCCAAGGGTCGTACGGCTCCGCCACCACCTGCCGGAGCCCCTCCGGCGCGGCCTCGAAAGCGGTCCGCAGGGCCGGGTGCCGGGTCACCAGCCCGCGCAGCGAGCGGCGCAGCGCGGCGGTGTCGACGGCGCCCTCGATGCGGAAGACGAGCCCGACGTTGTACGCGCGTGAGTCCGGGTCGCGCTGCTGGTGGAGCCACAGCCGCTGCTGTTCGGACGTCGCGGGCGCGGAGCGCGCGCCCGAGGGCGGGGCGGGCGCGGGGTACGGGGACTCGCCCTCCTCCCGGCCCGCCGCGATCGCGGCGGCCAGTTCCTCGAAGGTCGCGCGCAGGACGAGGACCTGCGGCAC
>NZ_JBHVHQ010000938.1:0-3187 GCF_042800135.1 Streptomyces sp. NPDC057654
GACGGGGCGCGCGTCGACTCGGTCCCCAACCTGGAGATCGAGACCGGCGAGATCGTGGGGGCCGGGCACGCCTCGGCGACCGGCCGGTTCGACGACGAGCAGCTCTTCTACCTGATGGCCCGCGGCATCCCCGCCGACGAGGCCCGCCGCCTGGTCGTCCGCGGCTTCTTCGCCGAACTCGTCCAGCAGATCGGCCTCCCCGATGTCGAAGAACGGCTGCTCGCCAGGATCGACATCGAGCTGGAAGCGTCCGTCGCATGAGCGGCGAGACGTTCGTCCGCGCGGCCGCCCTGGGCGACCTCGAAGAGGACACGCCCAAGCGGGTGGAGATCGGCGGCACGCCGGTCTCCCTGGTCCGCACGGAGGGCGAGGTGTTCGCGATCAACGACATCTGCTCGCACGCGAACGTCTCCCTCTCCGAGGGAGAGGTGGAGGACTGCTCCATCGAGTGCTGGCTGCACGGTTCGAGCTTCGATCTGCGCACCGGTAAGCCGAATGGCCTCCCCGCGACGCGCCCCGTCCCCGTATACCCCGTCAAGATCGAAGGAGACGGCCCAGAGGCATCTGTGCTCGTCTCCGTCACCCAGGAGTCCTGAGTTCCTTATGGCTACGCTTGAAATCCGTGACCTGCATGTTTCTGTTGAGGTCGACAATGGCACGAAGGAGATCCTGCGGGGTGTCGACCTGACCGTGCGGCAGGGGGAGACGCACGCCATCATGGGCCCCAACGGCTCCGGCAAGTCGACCCTGGCCTACTCCCTGGCCGGTCACCCGAAGTACACCGTCACCGGGGGCACCGTCACCCTCGACGGCGAGGACGTCCTGGAGATGAGCGTCGACGAGCGGGCGCGGGCCGGGGTGTTCCTGGCCATGCAGTACCCCGTCGAGGTCCCCGGCGTGTCGGTCTCCAACTTCCTGCGCACCTCCGCCACCGCCGTGCGCGGCGAGGCCCCCAAGCTGCGTACCTGGGTGAAGGAGGTCAAGTCGGCGATGGAGCAGCTCCAGATGGACCCCGCCTTCGCCGAGCGGAATGTGAACGAGGGGTTCTCCGGCGGTGAGAAGAAGCGCCACGAGATCCTCCAGCTGGAGCTGCTGAAGCCGAAGATCGCGATCCTGGACGAGACCGACTCCGGCCTGGACGTGGATGCGCTGCGCACCGTCTCCGAGGGCGTGAACCGGGTGCGGGAGGGCGGCGAGGTCGGGACGCTGCTGATCACGCACTACACGCGGATCCTGCGCTACATCAAGCCGGACTTCGTGCACGTCTTCGCCAACGGCCGGATCGCCGAGTCCGGGGGCGCGGAGCTGGCGGACAAGCTGGAGAACGAGGGGTACGAGGCCTACGTGAAGGGCGGCGCAGCCACGTGAGTGTATCGCCGGGCCTTGCCGCGCTGCCGGGTCTTCTGGACACGGATGCGATCCGCAAGGACTTCCCGATCCTGGACCGCCAGGTCCACGACGGACGGAAGGTCGTCTACCTCGACAACGCGGCCACCTCGCAGAAGCCGCGCCAGGTCCTCGACGCGCTGGCCGGCTATTACGAGCGGCACAATGCCAACGTGCACCGCGGCGTGCATGTGCTGGCCGAGGAGGCCACGGCGCTGTACGAGGGGGCGCGGGACAAGGTCGCGGCGTTCATCAACGCGCCGAGCCGGGATGAGGTGATCTTCACCAAGAACGCCTCGGAGTCGCTGAACCTGGTGGCGAACATGCTCGGCTGGGCGGATGAGCCCTATCGGGTGGACGCGGATACCGAGATCGTCATCACGGAGATGGAGCACCACTCCAACATCGTGCCGTGGCAGCTGCTCTCGCAGCGCACCGGGGCGAAGCTGAAGTGGTTCGGCCTGACCGACGACGGCCGCCTGGACCTGTCGAACCTGGACGAGATCATCACGGAGAAGACGAAGGTCGTCTCCTTCACCCTGGTCTCCAACCTGCTGGGCACCGTCAACCCGGTGGAGGCGATCATCCGCCGTGCCCAGGAGGTCGGTGCGCTGGTCGCCATCGACGCCTCGCAGGCCGCCCCGCACATGGTGCTGGACGTGCAGGCGTTGCAGGCCGACTTCGTGGCCTTCACCGGCCACAAGATGTGCGGCCCCACCGGCATCGGCGTGCTGTGGGGGCGGCAGGAGCTGCTGGAGGACCTGCCGCCGTTCCTCGGCGGCGGCGAGATGATCGAAACCGTCTCCATGCACTCCTCCACCTACGCCCCCGCCCCGCACAAGTTCGAGGCCGGCACCCCGCCGATCGCGCAGGCCGTGGGGCTGGGCGCGGCGGTGGACTACCTCACCTCGATCGGCATGGACAAGATCGCCGCCCATGAGCACGCGATCACCGAATACGCGGTGGCGCGCCTCGCGGAGGTGCCGGGGCTGCGGATCATCGGCCCCGTCACGGCGGAGGACCGCGGGGCGACGATCTCCTTCACGCTCGGCGACATCCACCCCCACGACGTGGGCCAGGTCCTCGACGAGCTGGGGATCGCGGTGCGGGTGGGTCACCACTGTGCGCGCCCGGTGTGCCTGCGGTACGGAATTCCCGCGACCACGCGCGCGTCGTTCTATCTGTATTCCACCCCCGCCGAGGTCGACGCCTTGATCGAGGGCCTGGAGCACGTACGGAACTTCTTCGGGTAGGGGTGGTCATGTGAAGCTCGATTCGATGTACCAGGACGTCATCCTGGACCATTACAAGCACCCGCACGGGCGGGGGCTGCGGGACGGTGACGCCGAGGTCCACCACGTCAACCCGACCTGCGGGGATGAGATCACGCTGCGCGTGCGGCTGGACGGCGCGACGATAGAAGACGTGTCGTACGAGGGGCAGGGCTGCTCGATCAGCCAGGCCAGCGCGTCCGTGCTGAACGACCTCCTCGTCGGCAAGGACCTGGGCGAGGCGCAGAAGATCCAGGAGACGTTCCTGGAGCTGATGCAGTCCAAGGGCAGGCTGGAGCCGGACGAGGCGATGGCGGAGGTGCTGGAGGACGCGGTGGCGTTCGCCGGGGTCTCCAAGTACCCGGCCCGCGTCAAGTGTGCCCTGCTGAGCTGGATGGCCTGGAAAGACGCCACGGCCAAGGCCCTCTCCGAGGAGGCGAAGACCGCATGAGTGAGAACGCAGCTGTGACGACGAAGCCGGCGTCCGAAGAGGAGGTCCGCGAGGCGCTCTACGACGTCGTCGACCCCGA
>NZ_JBHVHQ010000939.1:0-3184 GCF_042800135.1 Streptomyces sp. NPDC057654
GCCCGTACCGGGTGACGCGCGCGGCGTGCATATCGCCGCCGGAGCGCGTGGCCCGGTCGGCGGCGACATTGCGCGCCGCCGTCGTCAGCGAGGTCATCGCCGTGCCCATCGGTTCAGGCGTCCCGCAGCAGCGCCGCGAGATCGCTGTCGACATCGAGGCGCCCGCTCTCGGTCCCCGCGGGCACCAACTCGTAGGAGTGCCGCAGAAAAAGGCGCAGTTCCGTCGTATCGATCTGAATCATGGCCATGCCCTCCAGGGCATGGAATTCCAGTACGGTGCGGTCCGCGCCGCACGGCCATACGTGGACATCCCCGGCGCCGACCGGCTCGTTCAGCCCGGTCGCCAGCAGCTCACGGGCAAAGGTCCAGGCCACTTCCGCGCCGTCGAGGGACGCGGTGGCCGGGAACGTGATGCGTACGGCGAAAGGGTCGGCGGGCTCGTACCGCAGGCCGGCGGGGATCGCCCGCTCCAGCGGTGCGGACGCGATAAGGCGGACCTGGACGGCTTGATTGATGACAGTGGACAACGCCTGCTCCCTTGCTTTTGGTGCGGGTCCTTGTCTCTACGACCCCTTAGACGGCCGCTTCATTACGCCAGTGCACACGATTCTGATGTGACCTGCGTCACCCCCAATTATTGGATGGGATATTTCCCCTTTACGCTTACGAACTCGATGCAATGCCTCCAAGACCGGGCGGACCTGTCATGCACTCCCGCCCCCAGGAGAGGCACCGACAGGGGTGTTTCACCATGACCGACGGTTCCATATCGCTGGACGAGGACAGCTACACACGGCTGTTCGAGCAGGAGCACCCGAGGCTCGTCGCCTACGCGCGTACTCTCACCGGCAACTTCTGGCTCGCAGAGGACCTCGTGGCCGAGGCCCACTTCCGGATCTGGCGCCGGCTGCGGGCCGGACACGTCATCGACAATGTCCCCGCGTACCTCACTACCACCGTCAGAAACCTCTCCACCACCGTTGGTCGTGCGAACCGCGAGATCCCGCAGGATCCGGAAGACGGGCACGCCTGGCCCGAGGAGCCCCGTACGGCCGAGGATCCGATGCAGCGCGTCGCCTACGTCGACCTCCTGGCCAAGGTGATGGAACAACTGCCGCGCCGCTGGGTCAAGGCCCTGTGGCTGGCCGAGGCCGAAGACCAGCCGCTGGAGGCCGTCGGCCGGCAGATCGGCGCGGGCAGCGGGGCGACGGCCGTACTGCTGCACCGCGCCCGCGAGGGCATGCGCCAGGCGTTCCTGCGGTCCATGCCCGGCACCCCGTCGAGCGCGTCCTGCGAGGGGCACTGGGAGCGGATGCCCGCGCACGTACGGGGCGCGGCGTCGGCGAAGCAGGCGAACGGACTGGAGTCCCACGTCTCGGACTGCCCCGACTGCACCAACCGGATGGCCCTCCTGACGCGGGCCAACACCAGGCTTCCCGCGCTCGTCGGCCCGGCGCTGCTGGTCCTGCTCGCGAGCGGCTCGGCGAAGTTCCTGATCCCGCTCGCCGGAGCGGGCACGGCGGCCGCCGCCGCGGGGCAGAGCGGCCAGCCCACGGGGGCGGGCGCGGCGAAGTCCGTACGGCACCTGTTGCGCGGCCAGGTCGGGCAGGCCGGGCCGGTCGCGGCCACGGTCGCCGGGATCGGAGTGGTGGCGGTCGCTGGCGTCGCCGTCGCGGCGGGCATCGCCCTGACCGGCGGGCAGGGGTCCTTGCCGCAGCAGCGCGCGGCGGCCCCGGCGGCCAGTGGGGCGCCGGGGCAGGGCGGGGGAGACGGCAGCGCGGGCGGTACGGGCGATGGAGGCGGTACGGGGGGCGCGGGCGGTACGGGCGGAGCCTCCGGTTCCGATGGGTCCGCCGGGGACGGCGATTCCCGCGGCAACAACAGCGCGGACGGCTCCAGGGCCGATGACTCCAGAACCGATGGCTCCGGGTCCGGGGAGGAGAAGCGGGTGGGCGGCGAGCCGCGGGCGAAGCCCCCGCTGCCCACACAGCGGACCTCCGACAGCGGCGGGCAGCCCGGCGGCACCACGGTCCCGACCGGCCCCGCGCCGACCTATTCGGCCGTGACGCCCCCGCCTCCGCCCCCGACGACCGCGCCGACGCCCCCGCCGTCGGGCACGCCGACGGGCACGCCCACCCCGACAGGTACGCCCACGGGGCCGCCGACTCCCACCTGGTCACCTTCGCCGACCACCACGCCCACCACCCCCACGCCTACGCCTACCACCACACCCCCGACGCCCACGCCCACGCCGAAGCCCACCCCCACGCTGCACTGCGAGTGGTACCAATTCGGCCACTGGAAGGTGAAGATCTGCTGGTACCAGTAGGCAGCGCCGCGGTTCCCCCGCGTACGCCGGCCGTGCCCGTCGGCCCATGGACGGGTGCGCCCGGCGTCGGCTAACTTCCCGGCTCATGAGGGCCATGGGGATGTTGAGACGTGCAGTGATAGCAGTGGTGTGCGGGGCGGCGGTGGCTACGGCCGCCGCGTCTCCCGTGCAAGCCGCCGCCCCCGGGGGCGTTCCGAGCGCGGCGGGTCCGCTCTCGTGGCGGGCCACCCCGAGCGGTACGGACGCCCGACTGCGCGGGCTCGCGGCCGTCAGCCGCTCCGCCGCCTGGGCGGCGGGGACGAAGGGGACCGTGCTGCGGACGCTCGACGGCGGACGCCACTGGCGCGATGTCTCGCCCTCCGGCGCGGGCGAGTTGGAGTTCCGGGACATCGAGGCGTTCGACACCCGCCGCGCCGTCGCGCTGTCCATCGGCGAGGGCGCGGCCTCGCGCGTCTTCCGCACGGACGACGGCGGCACGACCTGGACGGAGAGCTTCCGCAACGCCGACCCCAGGGCCTTCTACGACTGCATGACCTTCTTCGACCGCCGCAACGGCATCGCGCTCGGCGACCCGGTCGACGGCAAGTACCGCGTCCTCGCCACACGCGACGGCGGCCGCAACTGGCGTGTACTGCCCTCCGACGGCATGCCCCCGGCCCAGCCGGGCGAGGCGGCGTTCGCGGCGAGCGGCCAGTGCCTGGTCTCCGCAGGCCCCCGCGACGCGTGGATCGCCACCGGCGGCGCAGCGGCCTCCCGCGTCTTCCACTCCACCGACCGGGGCCGCACCTGGACGGTCGCCGAGGCCCCCCTGCCCGCGGGCGACCCGGCGCGCGGCGCCTTCGCGCTCGCCTTCCG
>NZ_JBHVHQ010000940.1:0-3180 GCF_042800135.1 Streptomyces sp. NPDC057654
GGTAGGCGGCCACCAACGACCGTAGCTCCGGCATGAGTTCGGCGTGCATGCCGAGCCGCATCTCGGCCTCGACGCGCGTGCCGACGGCCTGGATGCGCAGTTCGTCGAGGCGCTGGAGGTGGACCTCCAGATGCTGTCCGGCGTGCACGCCGGACAGCGCGCGGCCCTCCCAGAGCCGGAGCCCGGTGCGGCACGCCGCGGCGGCCTCGGCGGGCAGGCCCCGGGCCAGCAGGGCGCGCCCCTCGGCGGTGAGCCGGGCGAAGAGAGTGGCGTCGAGCTGGTCGGGCCCGAGCCGCATCAGATAGCCGGGCGGGCGGGTGGCCAGCAGCGGGCCGGCCGCCGCGCCGAGCCGCTCCTCCAGCTGGCGGCGCAGGTGGTAGATGTGCGTACGCACCGTGCTGACCGCGCCGCGCGGCGGCCTCTCGGCCCACAACTCGTCGACCAGCGTGCCGGTTTCGACGACGTGCCCGGCCCGCAGCAGCAGGAGGGCCAGCAGCTTGCTGACCTTCGGGCCGCGCGGGACGTGGACGGTGCCGTTCACGGTCATCCGCAGTGTGCCGAGCACCGAGAAATGTATGTGACTGGTACTGGTACTGGTCATCTTCTGCCGCTACCCCCAACAGACAGTGGATGAATGGCGCGATGGCGCTCTCGGGGGGACCCTAGCCGCCCGTACGAGGTGGGCGTATGTGCCCAACGGCCGCCGTGGCCTGCCACTTTCGGGGAGTCCGCCACTGTCCGCCACGGTCCGCGCGGCGCCGGGCGTCACTCCTCCGCGTGCGGGACAGTCCCCTCCGGGCGCAGTCGGGGCAGGACGTCGGGAGCGGCCAGCCCCGGCAGCAGCTGCTGCCACCAGACGGTGATCCGGCGGGTGATGTCCTCGCGGTCGGTGGTGACGTGGGAGAGGAGCTGGATGCCGGAGAAGGAGCCGACGACGGTGGCGGCGGCGTCTTCGGGGACGGTTCCCTCGCGCAGTTCGTCGGCGCCCATGGCGAGGATGAAGCGGCGGGTGAAGATGCCCAGCCACCACTCGTAGGGGGCGGTGTCCCGGGCGTCGAAGGAGCCGTGCTCGATGGTGAGCCGGATGCTGGCGCGCAGCAGCGGGTCGTGGCCCAGGCGCAGCCGTACGGCCAGTTGCTGGGTGAGGTCGATGATGTCCTGGAGCGGCGAGCCCGATTCGGGGACGGCGGTCTCCTCCATCTGGGAGGCCATGACGCCGCGGGCGAGCTCCTCCTTCGAGGCGAAGTGGAAGTAGAGGGCCCCCTTCGTCACGCCGGCCGCCTTGAGGATGTCCGAGATGTTGGCGGCGGCGTATCCGTGCTCGTCGAAGACCGTGGCGGCGGCCTCCAGCACCTTGCGCCGGGTCCGTACCGCGCGCTCCTGCTTCGCCAAGGGGTCCTCCAACTCGGTTCGTCCCGTTCGATGCCCGTATCCCTGGGGCGCAGGGTAAAGAGCGGGGTAAAAGTGGTGATCTTGCTTGAGAATAAAACCGGGTGGTCCGTATTTTACTCACGTCGGAAGCTACGACCAACCCCACGAAGGGCGACGGCGAGTGACTCTGATCGATGTCTTAGACGTGCTTCCCGCGACCGCGACCTTGCCGCAGCAGCGGACGGAACTACGCGCGTTGAGCTACACCCAGACCGCCCCCCGGCATCTGGTGCACCGCGCCGCGGTCGCGGAAGTCCTGCTCACCGACTGGCGGCAGCTGGGCGAGGACACGTTCCACCTGGCGGCCCAGTGGCCCCGGGGACACAGCTTCTACGCTCCGGTGGGCCGCGTCTGGCACGATCCGCTGCTCATCGCCGAGACCGTACGGCAGGCGTCGGTCCTGCTGGGGCACGAGTTCTACGGCGTACCGGCCGGCCACCCCTCCCTCATGAGCGCGCTCGACTTCCAGACGGCGCCGGCGCCGCTGATGGTGGGGCCCGGCCCGGCCGACGTCGAACTGCGGATCGAGTGCCGGGACGTCCAGCGGCGCGGCCGGCGCCTGGCCGGCATGTGTCTGGACGTGACCCTGCTGCGGGACGACAGGCTCATGGGGACCGGCCGCATGCCGCTCCAGATCATGTCCCCGGCCGTCTACCGCCGCCTGCGCGGCCCGTACGCGACCCCGCCCGACGAGCTCCCGCCCCGGCCCGCCGCCGTCCCGGCCCGCCTCGTCGGCCGCCGCGACCCGCGCGACGTGGTCCTCGGCACGCCCGGCGAGGAGAGACCGACCGGCGCCGACGGCCTCAACGGCGACTGGGCCTACGGAAGCTGGCAGCTCCGCATCGACCGCGCCCACCCCGTCCTCTTCGACCACCCCGTCGACCACGTCCCCGGCATGACCCTCCTGGAAGCCGCCCGCCAGGCCGCCCAGGCCCTCTCCCCGGGCCGCGTACTGCCCGTCGGCGTCGACAGCAAGTACTACAAATACGTGGAACTGGCCGCCCCCTGCTGGATCACCGCCACGCGCACACCGGTCGGACACGGCAAGGACGCCCAAGTGCGCGTCCGCGCGGAACAGGACGGAGAAACGGTCTTCGAGGCCACGGTGTCCGTCGAGATGTGCGGCTGATTCGTCGAGACCCTGCCGCAGAACGTACCTGGGGGCGGGCGACCCGCCCCCAGCCACGGCCGAGGCGCCCCGGCCCGCCGCTGTCTCTCCCCGTCACCGCTCCCTGTCGGCGTACTCGCGCCGCGCGTCGCCGCCGCGTCGAGCCGTCGCGTTCGCGGGGAAGCGGGCCGCGGAGTAGGAGACGTAGTGGTGCGCAGCGGCAGCGGCAGTGACTGGCGCGTGGTTACGGGCGAGAACCGGGGCCGGCGGCCGCGCGACGGGCCGCGCGGCGGCTTCCGGCGCGGCAGCCCCAGGCGAGGCCGCCCACGGCCGGGACCCGGACCCGGAACCGGCCCCTGTCCCGACTCCACCCAACGCTTTGTTCACGGCGTCCAGCCGGGAAACGGCGTCGAGCTTGTCGAAGATGTTGCGCAGGTGGCGCTTGATGGTGCCTTCGGTGATGCCGAGCCGCGCCCCGATCTGCCGGTTGCTGAGCGCGACGGCGACCAGGTCGAGGACCTCGCGTTCGCGCGGCGACAGCCGCGCGGCCGGGCCCGCCTCGGCGGCCTCGCCCGCGTACAGCGTGCGGTCGGACACCGAGATCGTCACGACGCGGCGGCCGAGGTCGGAGAGGTCGGAAC
>NZ_JBHVHQ010000941.1:0-3166 GCF_042800135.1 Streptomyces sp. NPDC057654
CCCACAGCGCGCGCAGGTCGGCGTCAGCGGCGGCGCCAGGTCCGAGCCGGTAGGGGTCGACGAGCGAAAGCGCCTGGCGACGCCGTCGCCGGAACGCCTGATGGCGCTTCTCGTCCTTCGATATCGCGCGCATCAGCCAGCTCGCACCGTCAGTTTCCGCCTCAGCCCCCGCCTCAGCCCCCTCGTGGAACGCCCGCGCCAGATCCGCGAAGCCCGCCGCCGCGAGCAGCAGCGGTTCCGTGGCGTCCTGACGGGCGTACCGGCGGCGCAGGTGTTCCAGTACGGCCACGCTGTCGGCGTGGAAGACGCGCTCCGCCGCCTCCATCGCCTCCGGCCCGCCGTAACGCTCCAGCTCCGGGTCGTAGCTGTCCCACACCGCCCGGCCGACCAAGCCGCCCTCGTGCAGCGCCGCAGCCGCCTGGTGCAGGCGCGGGAGCAGTTCCCCCGCCAGTACGGCCGGCGGGGCGTGGAAGCGAAGCCGCAGGTGGGGGCCGCCGGCGTCGCTGTAGCGCAGGAAGAACCAGCGGTCGACCCGCGCGGGAAGATCCCCGAGGAGGGTCGGCAGATCGGTGGCGGCCAGGAGCTCCTCGTGCAGCGGGGCGGGGGCGTAGAGGCAGATCTGAAGCCACTCGCCGCCCGGCAGGTGTACGGTCCCGGGCCGGCGCGCCGGGGCGGGGCGGCGGGCGATCGAGGCCGTACGGTCGTCGGCGAGAGCGGTCCTCCGCAGCGGAATGACGACCTCCGCGTGGTGGGCCCCCGCCTCCCCCCGCAGCCAGCCATCCGGCGCCCCCGCCGCGTCGGCGGGCGTCTCGCGCAGCTCGGCCTGGTCGGTACGGAGCAGTTCGTGCCGCAGCAGCTCCGGGTGGCCGGGCCGCGCCAGGTCGAGCTGTACGTAGCGGTCCGCCCAGCCCACCTGTACCCGGTCGGGTACGCGCCACTGCCGCTGCCAGCGGCGGAACGCCTCCCACCACCGCGCGAACGGCGCGTCGGCGTCGCGCAGTTCCGCGTCCGGCCGCCAGCGCGCCGGGCTCAGGACCGTACGCCCGTAACGGACTCTCGGCAGGTGGGGCAGCAGCTCCGCGCCGCCCCAGTGCCACATCTGCCAGCGCCGCCGGCCGCTCGCGGCGATCTCGGACAGGAAGCGGGCGGCGTTGGGGAGGTCCCAGCGGGGGTTGAGCATGTGGAAGACCGCGGGTCGCACTGCTCGTCCGGTGGCCGCCTCGACCAGGTACAGGCGCTCGTGGTCGGCGCGTACGGCCAGGTCACGGGGGTCGAGTACGCCCGGGTCGGCGGGGTCGGCGAAGCAGCCGACGGGCAGGAGGCGGTCCAGGCGCCGCGGGACCTGCGCGACGTTGCCGACCCGCGACCGGCCGGGCCGGAAGGCGACCTGCGCGCGCAGCACGCCGTTCCCCTCGCCCTTCTCCCCCTTGGCCAGGGAGGCGACTTCGGCGTCGGCCCCTTCCCCCATCAGATAGCCGAACCGCCCCAGCATCGCCCCGGCCTGCCGCGACCCGTTGGCCAGTACGAGCGCGAAGTCGCCGCCGGTCAGCGCGTCGGCGTCCGCCGCCAGCAGGTGGGCGCCCACCTCCAGCGACTCCGGGGGCAGGCCGCCCGCGTCGGCCCGGGGGGCCAGGAGGCGCACCACCGGGTGGTCCTCGTCGAGTACGACCTCGCCGTCTCCCGTCATCGCCGCCTGCTGGGCCAGCGACGCCATGGCGCGGTCGCGCTCCTCGTCGGGGGCGGCGGGCGGGGCGCCGCGCGTACTCGGCGGGCGCAGATAACCGGCGGGCGCGTCCAGGCCGACGACGGGGTCGAGTACGTCCATGAGCGGCACTTGCCGGTCGGTGCCGTAGCGCGCCAGGAACGCCACGTGGTACTCGCGCAGATGCTCCGGCCCCGCCGTGCGCGGCGCGAGCCGCCACAGCAGTTCCGCCGCGCGGGCGGCCTCCTCCGCGACGGCTGCGGGGAGCCGGGCCTCGGCGTCCAGCGCGAGATCGACGTGGAGCGGATGGTCGGACGCCGGGTGCAGCCGCCGCATCCGCGCGGAGACCTCGGCCAATGCCGGTCCGCCGAGACCTGGCGGGGTCGCGGCGTAGCGCTCCAGATCATCTTTTACGGACACGAGTTCGGCTCTTTCGGGCAGCGCCCGCGGAGGTATCCCGGAGCTGACGCGCAGCACGTAGCCGAGTGGGTCGACCTCCTCCAGCGGCGGCCGGGCCCGCGTCAACAGGATCTCCTTGCCGACCAGTTGCACCAGCACGCCGTCCACCGCCTGCGCGGTCGCACCGGGGAAGCGCTCCAGGAGCGCCTGGGCGAGCTCCGCTCCGAGGACTGGACGGCGGGCGAGCTCCAGGACGGCCGCGACCACGGATGTGTGGCGCACGCTGACGTTCTGGACGGTGCCGGAAGTGAGGGCGTCGGTCTCCGCTGGCCCGGGGGACCCTGGGGACTGAGCGGACCCGGGGGACTGGGCGGACCCAGCGGACTCGGCGGGCTCGACGGACTGCGGCACGTACGGCAGGACCAAGCGCGCGCCGCGCACCCGGCACAGCGCGTTGGCCACCACTTCCAGCCGGTGCAGCACGCCGGGCCGCCGCTCCCAGGAGGCGACGAGGCCGGTCAGCCACTCGCGGTCGGGGCGTACCGCGCGGCGGTGCGCGGCGCCGAGACGCACGGCGGGCGCCTCGCCCGGACCGGCGAAGCGCACGGGAGCGACGCCGGCCATCAGCCCGAAGGGGGTGGCGCGCGTGCTCATGCGCAGCCGGTAGAGGGTCAACGACCGTACAGCACGCCGCAGTTGCGCAAGGCTCGCTCCCTCCCCCGCGTCGAGTACCCGGCTCAGCAGGCCGGCCAGGGAGGGGCTGGACACCTCGACGGCCTCCCGCACCAGCGGGCCGTTCGCCAGGGCGCGGAGGGAAGCGAGGAGAGCGGCGAGGACGTCGGCCTCGCCGGACGCCGGAACGGTGAGGTCAACCGGGAGCACCGGAGGGGCCGAGGAGACCGGAAGCACTGGGGCACGCAACATGCCGATGCCGGCGACCTCGTAGCGGAACTGCTGGACCGACGGGACCGACGGGGATGACTGGGATGACTGGGACGCCACGCGAACGTACTCCTCACCGCTCACCGCTCACCGCACCTCAATGCCTCAGTACCTCAATGCCTC
>NZ_JBHVHQ010000942.1:0-3158 GCF_042800135.1 Streptomyces sp. NPDC057654
GGGGCGCCGGGCCGTCGGCGTGCTGGGGGCCATCTTTCCGGCATCCCCCAGGTGCAGATCATCTGATCGAGTGACCGAGCCGTCTCAGATAGTAGGAAGTCCAAGTAATTGTGCAGACAGCACGGTGATCCTGGCTTAACTTTGTAGGAGCCGACGTCTCGTCCCATCGGGCGATGGCGGTTGTGGCCCGGTGCGCGCGTGCAGGTGACCCCTGTTGCACCCAGGCCCCCGCCCCTCCGGCGTTCATCCGATCTTCGACCGACCTTTTCCCTCGGGGTTCAGTAAGAGGAGACGTGAATCATGGCCGACACCGCTGTCCGCAGGACCCGTCGTATCGCCCGTGCCGCCGATGACGCCGACCGCAAGAACGCCGCCGCCGCTCTTCAGCGCGCGCTCGACCGCCGCGACAACGGCGGCGTCACCGGGCACTGAGACGAGCTGAGACGAGCTGAGACGCGCTGACGAAGGGCCGGGTCCCCTCCGGGTGGAGGTGGGCCGGCCCCTTGCGCGTGCGTACCGCTCAGCGGTGCCGGCCGCGTACCACGTCGAAGTGGTCCAGCCGGCCGCCGCTCTCCGCCAGCGTCGTCACGCGCATCCGCGGCCGGTGGCCCGGTTCGACCTCGACGGCGATGAAGGAGTAGCCGGTGTAGCGCACCCGCGACCACTCCACCGTCTCCTTGTCCTTCCCGCCGCCCTTCTCCCAGTGGTACGTGGGCACGCTGTCGAGGTCCGCGACGTGGCCCTCGTAGCTGTCCGCCACCGGGAAGTCGTAGAGCGACTTGCCCGCGCCGCCCGCCGTGACGTACACGATGCCGTCGCGCGTGGAGTCGACGGTCTCGCCGATCGGGACCTTCTTGGAGACCTTGCCGCGGTGGATGGCGTCGGTGCGCTCGTATACGTGGTTGTGGCCGTTGATGACCAGATCCACCTGGTGCTTCTCGAACAGCGGGACCCACGCGTCGCGCACCCCGCCGTCGGAGGCGTGCGAGTTGGTGGTCGAGAAGGCGCAGTGGTGGAAGAAGACGACGATGAAGTCGATGCCGCGCTGTGCCCGCAGCTGACCGAGGCGCCGGTCGAGCCACTTGGTCTGGCGGCCCGCCGTGTACCCGGTGTTGGCGGTGATCTCGTACGAGACGTCGTTGGCGTCCAGGGCGACGAAGGCGACGTTGCCGTAGGAGAAGGAGTACACACCGGGAGCGTCCACCGGGTCGATGCCGTTGTCCGGCAGCGTCCAGCGGGCGTTCTGGCCGCCGTAGCCGTGCGGGGAGTACCAGGCCTCCATGTCGTGGTTGCCGGTGGTCACCATCCACGGGACGCGCGCCGCGACCGTCTCGGTCTGCGCCAGGAACTGGTCCCACACACGGGCGTCGTAGACGTCGCTGGTGCGGCCCGAGCCGGACGGGTCGGCGTAGCAGATGTCGCCGGCGTGCAGATGGAACGCCGGGTTCTGGCCGAGGATCAACTGGTCGTTGGCGAGCGCGTCATAGGTGACGCCCTGGTCGCCGAAGGCGGTGAAGGTGAACTTCTCCGCGCGCGCCGGGGCGGTGGTGAAGGTGCCGATGGAGGAGAAGTTCCGCGGGTGCGCCGGGTCGAAGCCGTCGTGGCCGACGCCGTAGTAGTACGTGCGGCCGGGGCGCAGGTGGTCCAGCGCCGCGTGCAGATAGACCTGGTCGACGGCGGGCTGCTTCTTCGACAGGGCGGGCGTGTGCAGGTCCCGCACCTCGGCCTGGATCTTGTGGCTCAGGTCCCAGGGCTTGAGCCCGATCCGGATGAACGGGCGCCTGACCGCGAACGGCACCTGCCAGGAGACGCGCATCTGCGTCCTGGGGTCGGCTCCGAAGGCGAGATGCCGGCCGAACGGCGCGACGAGATGCCCGCTCACCTTGGTGGTGGCGGCCGAGGTGAGGAGGGTGGGCGAGGCGGCGGGAGCGCTGGTCTGCTGCGCGGCGTACGCGTTCGCGCCGCCGGTCAGCAGGCCCGCGCCCGCCACGGCCCCGGCGCTCGCGGCGCCCGCGCGCAGCATTCCGCGCCGGGTGAGCTTCGTCCGCAGGTACTCGTGCTGCTCGGGCATCGTCATACGCGCCGCGAGTTGGTCGGGTATGCCGAACCGTGGTGTCTCCATGCATCACAACGTGCCAGGGAAGCCCTACCTCCATGCGTACTTCGGGTGAACGACAGCCGACCGGCCGAGGGCTTGTCCGGATAGTGGACGACCCATGTCAACCGGCGGGACACGGGAGTAGGGTCCCGGTATGTCTCGCAGCATTGACCTCGCAGTGATCCCCGGTGACGGTATCGGCCAGGAAGTCGTGGCCCAGGGCCTCAAGGTCCTCGCCGCCGCCCTTCCCTCCGACGTGAAGCTGGAGACCCGGGAGTACGACCTCGGCGCCAAGCGGTGGCACGCCACCGGCGAGACCCTGCCCGACGCCGACCTGGAATCGCTGAAGAACCACGACGCGATCCTGCTCGGCGCGATCGGCGACCCGTCCGTGCCGTCCGGTGTGCTGGAGCGCGGGCTTCTCCTCAAGCTCCGCTTCGCCTTCGACCACTACGTCAACCTGCGTCCGTCGAAGCTGCTGCCCAACACGGCCACCCCGCTGGCCGGCCGCCCCGAGATCGACTTCGTCGTGGTGCGCGAGGGCACCGAAGGCCCGTACACGGGCAACGGCGGCTCCCTGCGCACCGGAACCCCCGCCGAGGTGGCCACCGAGGTCAGCGTCAATACGGCCTATGGCGTGGAGCGCGTCGTGCGCGACGCGTACGAGCGGGCCATGGCGCGTCCGCGCAAGAAGCTGACGCTGGTTCACAAGAACAACGTCCTCGTCCACGCCGGTCACATGTGGAAGAAGATCTTCGACGCGGTGGGCGCGGAGTACCCCGACGTCACCACCGACTATCTGCACGTCGACGCCGCGACGATCTTCTTCGTCACGCAGCCCGAGCGGTTCGACGTCATCGTCACCGACAACCTCTTCGGCGACATCCTCACCGACCTCGCGGCCGCCGTGACCGGCGGCATCGGGCTCGCCGCGTCCGGGAACATCAACCCGGGCGGCGACTTCCCGTCGATGTTCGAGCCGGTGCACGGCTCCGCCCCGGACATCGCGGGCACCGGCAAGGCCGACCCCACGGCCACCGTGCTGTCCACCGCCCTGCTG
>NZ_JBHVHQ010000943.1:0-3155 GCF_042800135.1 Streptomyces sp. NPDC057654
GAAGCCGGGGCCACCGTGGTGGCGACCCGCCCGGGGGAGCCGCCCGCCAGCGGCGAGCTCGTCGACGCGATCCGGCGCGCGCACGCGCGCGAGGTCGTCCTCCTGCCCAACGCCGCCGATCTGCGGCACACCGCCGCCGCTGCCGCCGAACAGGCCCGCACCGAGGGCGTACGGGTCGCCCTGATCCCCACCCGGTCCGCCGTGCAGGGCATCGCCGCGCTCGCCGTGCACGAGCCGGGCCGCCGCTTCGACGAGGACGTCGTCGCCATGACGTCCGCCGCCGGGGCCACTCGCTACGCGGAACTCGCCGTCGCCGAGCGGCAGTCCTGGACCATGGCCGGCGTGTGCCAGGCCGGTGACGTCCTGGGCCTGATCGACGGCGACGTCGCGGTGATCGGCGCCGAACTGGCCGCCACCGCCGAGGCAGTCCTGGACCGGATGCTGGCCGCGGGCGGCGAAATGGTCACCCTGGTGCTCGGCGCGGGGGTGCCGAACGCCGTCGCGGACCGTCTGGAGCGGTACGTGCGCGAGGGCCACCTCGCGGTCGACACGGTGGTCTACCGCGGCGAGCAGCAGTCCACGCCGCTGCTCATCGGCATCGAATAGGGCGTATCGAACAGCGCTGCCCGCGTCGGCGAGGGGGCGCTGTCACACCCATGGTGTGCAATGGACCGCGTGCCCGCGCTCGATGAACCACTGAAGAAGATCCTCGGCGGCAACACCGCGAAGGTGATGGCCGAGCACCTCGGCCTGCACACGGTCGGCGACCTGCTGCACCACTACCCGCGGCGGTACGCGGAGCGGGGCGAGCTGACCCGCCTCGCCGACCTGCCGCTGGACGAGCACGTCACGGTCGTGGCCCAGGTCGCCAAGGCGGCCATGAAGACCTTCAACCACGGCAAGGGCGTCCGCCTGGAGGTCGTGGTGACGGACGGCAGCGGATCGCTGACCCTGGTCTTCTTCGGCAGGGGCGCGTACGCGCGCGAGAAGGAGCTGCTGCCGGGGCGCCGGGGCATGTTCGCGGGCAAGGTCTCCGTCTTCAACCGCACCCGCCAGCTCCTGCACCCCGACTACGAGCTCCTGGACCGGGAGAGCGGCAGCGAGGCCGCCGAGTCCTTCGCCAACCAGATGGTGCCGATCTACCCGGCGTGCAAGCAGTTCCAGGCATGGAAGCTCACCAAGGCCGTCTCCACCCTCCTGGACCTCTTCGAGGCGGAGAACTGGGAGCACATCGTCGACCCGCTGCCGACGGCGCTGCGCGAGAGCCGCGCCCTGGCCGAGCTGCCCGACGCCTTCCGCAAGGTCCACCGCCCGCGCACCAAGGCGGACATCGCCTTCGCCCGCGACCGGCTCAAGTGGGACGAGGCGTTCGTCCTCCAAGTCGCCCTGGCCCGCCGCCGCCACGCCGACGCCCAACTCCCGGCCGTACCCCGACGGCCCGTCCAAAACGGTCTCCTGGACGCCTTCGACGCCCGCCTCCCCTTCACCCTCACCGAAGGCCAGCGCAAGGTCTCCACCGAGATCTTCGCCGACCTCGCCACCGACCACCCCATGCACCGGCTCCTCCAGGGGGAGGTCGGTTCCGGGAAGACGCTGGTGGCGCTGCGCGCGATGCTCGGGGTCGTGGACGCGGGCGGGCAGGCCGCGATGCTGGCGCCGACCGAGGTGCTCGCGCAGCAGCATCACCGGTCCATCACGGAGATGATGGGGGAGCTGGCCGAGGGCGGGATGCTCGGCGGGGCCGAGCAGGGGACGAAGGTGGTGCTGCTGACCGGGTCCATGGGGATGCCGGCGCGGCGGCAGGCGCTGCTGGATCTGGTGACCGGCGAGGCCGGGATCGTCATCGGTACGCACGCGCTGATCGAGGACAAGGTGCGGTTCCACGATCTGGGGCTGGTCGTGGTGGACGAGCAGCACCGGTTCGGGGTCGAGCAGCGGGACGCGCTGCGCTCGAAGGGCAGCCAGCCGCCGCATCTGCTGGTGATGACGGCGACGCCCATCCCGCGGACCGTCGCCATGACCGTCTTCGGCGACCTGGAGACGTCCGTGCTCGACCAACTCCCCGCCGGACGCTCGCCGATCGCCACCCATGTGGTGCCGGCCAAGGACAAGCCGCACTTCCTGGCGCGCGCCTGGGAGCGGGTGCGCGAGGAGGTCGAGGGCGGCCATCAGGCGTACGTGGTCTGCCCGCGCATCGGCGACGAGCCGGAGGAGACGAAGAAGAAGGCGGGGAGCAAGAAGGGGGAGGAGGCGGCCGAGGACGGTGGGCCCGACGGGGAGCGTCGGCCGCCGCTCGCCGTTCTCGACATCGCCGAGCAGCTGTCCTCGGGGGCGCTCGGCGGGCTGCGTGTGGAGGTGCTGCACGGGCGGATGCAGCCGGACGCGAAGGACGACGTGATGCGCCGCTTCGCCGCGGGCGAGGTGGACGTGCTCGTCGCGACGACCGTCATCGAGGTCGGCGTCAACGTCCCCAACGCCACGGCCATGGTGATCATGGACGCGGACCGGTTCGGCGTCTCCCAGCTCCACCAGCTGCGCGGCCGGGTGGGCCGCGGTTCGGCTGCCGGGCTCTGCCTGCTGGTGAGCGAGGCGGGGGAGGCCAGCCCGGCGCGGGCCCGGCTCAACGCCGTCGCCGGCACCCTCGACGGCTTCGAGCTGTCCCGGATCGACCTGGAGCAGCGGCGCGAGGGCGACGTGCTCGGCCAGGCGCAGTCCGGCGTCCGCTCCTCGCTGCGGATGCTCGCCGTCATCGACGACGAGGAGGTCATCGCGGCGGCCCGCGAGGAGGCCGTCGCCGTCGTGGCCGCCGACCCGGAACTCGACGGACTCCCGGCGCTGCGCACCGCGTTGGACGCCCTCCTCGACGACGAGCGGGAGCAGTATCTCGACAAGGGGTGACGGCCCGCGCGCCCGTTGTCCGACCAGAGGAAATGTCAGACCCCCCTGAGAGAATGGACACAGTCCGAACCGATCCGCTCCGGGATCGGCTGAGTTGGGCCATTGGGGGCTGCTTTCATGTCGTTCCGCCATATCAACGAGCTGCCGCTCGGCGACAAGATCTTCCGGATCGAGCTCGCCAGCGACGACGACGCCACCGTCACCCTGACCCTCACCGGCTGGCACGAGGACGCCCCGGAGGCGCTGCTGGCCTCCGG
>NZ_JBHVHQ010000944.1:0-3154 GCF_042800135.1 Streptomyces sp. NPDC057654
CCGCTACACCCGGCTGCGGCCGTTCCTGCTGCGCCTCGGCGACACCGGCGACTTCGGCGGCCTCCAGCCGCCCGAGGGACCGCCCGCCGAGGGCGGCACGGCGGGTGACGCGGCGGTGGGCGGCGGCTCCGGAGCACCGTGATCGACGGGCGCAGTAGGGTAGTGGCGCGGCGCCGCCCGCTCGGCCGCCGGACCGGCGCGTCGCCGGACCGGTACCGCGGGCAGCACCGCGCGATCGAGCACCGTCTCAGCCGCACCGCCCGCCCGTCGGCCTCAGCGCCGTCAACAGCCCTATATCCGCACAGCACGCACAGCACGCACATCTCGTAAAGCCGTACATCTCGTAAAGCCGTACATCCGCAGTCGACGACAAAATGGAGCAGGACGTTGTCCCGTCAGGTGTTCCTCTACGACCCGCCGGACCGCTTCGTCGCCGGCACGGTCGGGCTGCCTGGCCGCCGTGCCTTCTTCCTGCAAGCCACCGCGGCCGGCCGGACGACCAGCGTCGCCCTGGAGAAGACGCAGGTCGAGGCGCTCGCCGAGCGCATCGACGAACTCCTCGACGAGGTGGTGCGCCGCACCGGCGGCAACGCCCCCGTGCCCGCCGTCGCCCCCGCCGAGGTCGCCGACACCGCGCCCCTGGACACTCCCGTCGAGGAGGAGTTCCGGGTCGGCACCATGGCCCTGGCCTGGGACGGCGAGGAGCAGCGCATGGTGGTCGAGGCGCAGGCCCTCGTCGAGCTCGACGCCGACTCCGAGGAAGACCTCGCCGAGGCCGAGGAGCGGCTGCTCCAGGACGAGGCGAACGGCCCGCCGATGCTCCGCGTACGGCTCACCGGGCTGATGGCCCGCGAATTCGCCAAGCGCGCCCTGGAACTCGTCAACGCCGGCCGCCCGCCGTGCCCGCTGTGCAGTCTGCCGCTCGACCCGGAGGGACACGTATGCCCGCGCCAGAACGGATATCGCCGCGGGGCGTGACGCCGCCGCCGGAGCTGCTGACGCTCGGCGAGCTGACGGTGCACGGGAGGGTGCGGGAGGCGTCCAACGCGGTGCTGTACTGCACGGTCGCGCACGAGGGCCGCAGCGCGGCCTGTGTGTACAAGCCGGTGGCGGGGGAGCGCCCGCTGTGGGACTTCCCCGACGGCACCCTCGCGCAGCGCGAGGTGGCGGCGTACGAGCTGTCCGAGGCCATGGGCTGGAGCCTGATCCCGCAGACCGTGCTGCGCGACGGCCCGTACGGGCAGGGCATGTGCCAGCTGTGGATCGAGCCGTCGGAGGACGAGGAAGGCGAGGACGCTTCCTCGGCGGACTCGGCGGACTCGGCGGACTCGGCGGACTCGGCGGACTCGGCGGACTCGGCGGACTCGGCGGACTCGACGGACTCGACGGACTCGGCGGACGGCGAGCGCTCCGACGGGGACGGCATTGGGCTCGGCGCCGCCGCCGGGCTGCTGGCGCTGATCGAGGCCGAGGAGCCCGGCCCCGGCTGGAAGGCCATCGGCTTCGCCGAGGTCGGCGAGGGCCGCACCGCGCTGCTGGTCCACGCGGACGACGTACGGCTGCGCAGGCTCGCCGTGCTCGACGCCGTGATCAACAACGGCGACCGCAAGGGCGGCCACCTCCTGCCCGCCTCCGACGGCCGCTTCTACGCCATCGACCACGGCGTGACCTTCAACGCGGACGACAAGCTGCGCACCCTGCTGTGGGGCTGGGCGGGCGAGCCGCTGCCGGCGGACGCCCTGGAGGCGCTGCGGCGACTTTCGGCCGACCTGGCCGACGGAGGGCCGCTCGTCGCCCGTCTGGCCGAGCTGATCACCGCTGCCGAGATCGAGGCCCTCAGAGGCCGCGTCGCCGATCTTCTGCGGACCGGGCGGCACCCCGCGCCCAGCGGGGAGTGGCCCGCGATCCCCTGGCCGCCGGTCTGACCCAGCACGCGGCCGAGGCCCGCGCAAGACCGCGTAACCAGCCAACGACCGTATCCGGTTCGTATACGGACACTGCATCCGGTTACGCTCAAGACATGTATGCCTGGCCCGCTTCTGAGGTGCCCGCCCTGCCTGGCAGTGGCCGCGACCTCCGAATCCACGACACCGCGACCGGCGGCCGAGTCACCCTCGCCCCCGGTCCCGTCGCCCGTATCTACGTCTGCGGCATTACGCCCTACGACGCCACCCATATGGGGCACGCGGCGACCTACAACGCGTTCGACCTCGTGCAGCGCGTGTGGCTCGACACCAAGCGGCAGGTTCAGTACGTCCAGAACGTCACCGACGTCGACGATCCGCTGCTGGAGCGGGCCGTGCGCGACGGCCAGGACTGGACAGCCCTCGCCGAGCGCGAGACGGCCCTGTTCCGCGAGGACATGACCGCCCTGCGCATGCTCCCGCCCCAGCACTACGTCGGCGCCGTCGAATCCATACCCGGCATCGTCCCCCTCGTCGAGCGGCTGCGCGACATCGGCGCCGCCTACGAACTCGACGGCGACACCTACTTCTCCGTCGAGTCGGACCCGCACTTCGGCGGCGTCTCCGGGCTCGATGCCGAGGCCATGCGGCTGCTCTCCGCCGAGCGCGGCGGCGACCCCGAGCGGCCCGGCAAGAAGAACCCGCTTGACCCGATGCTGTGGATGGCCGCCCGCGAGGGCGAGCCCAGCTGGGACGGCGCCTCGCTCGGCCAGGGCCGCCCCGGCTGGCACATCGAGTGCGTGGCCATCGCCCTCGACCACCTCGGCATGGGCTTCGACGTGCAGGGCGGCGGCTCCGACCTCGCCTTCCCGCACCACGAGATGGGCGCCTCCCACGCCCAGGCGCTGACCGGCGAATTCCCCTTCGCCAAGGCGTATGTGCACGCCGGTATGGTCGGCCTGGACGGCGAGAAGATGTCCAAGTCCAAGGGCAACCTCGTCTTCGTCTCCCAGCTGCGCCGGGACGGCGTGGACCCCGTCGCCATCCGGCTCGCGCTCCTCGCCCACCACTACCGCGCGGACTGGGAGTGGACGGACGGCGTCCTGGCCGAGGCCGTGGAGCGGCTCGGCCGCTGGCGCGCCGCCGTGTCGCGCCCCGACGGGCCGTCGGCCGACGCGCTCGTCGAGGAGATCCGCGAAGCGCTCGCGGACGACCTCGACGCGCCGGCCGCGCTCGCGGCGGTCGACCGC
>NZ_JBHVHQ010000945.1:0-3152 GCF_042800135.1 Streptomyces sp. NPDC057654
GAGCGGGAGGGCGGCACCCGGCCCGGCGCCTGGCTCGGTGCCTGGCCCGGTGCCTGGGGCCGCTGCGCCCGCGCCGTCTCGCGCGCCCGCGGTGACGACAGGAGCCCCGGACCGGCGAGACGCCGGCCCTTGCGGACTCCGAAGAGCCGGGCGCGGCTCCCCTGCTCGGGCAGCCGCAATGGACCGCTGAGCCGCTCGAACCCGCGGAACTGGCTGCTTTCCAGGGCCGCGAAGGGGTTGTCACCTCCCAGCGAGGGGAGCTGCGGGTCGGGGATCCCCATGTCGCGCTGGTGCGTACGCCCGGTGTCCCAGCCGCCCCACTCCCGCGCGTCGCCGTTGGTGATGCGCATCATGGTGTTGGCGTCGAACGTGCCGTGCTGCTCGGCCTCATCGATGCCCCGCCGCCTCAGGTGGGGCGGGGGGCCGAAGCCGGTGATGTCGTCCGGCGAGTGGAAGACGACCCGCAGCTTCACCGGGACGCGATAGGACCCGTGCGGCCTCGGCAGCTGACCGGACCCGCTCCCCGAGGCGCTGTCCATCCGCGAGGTGACGATGGTCGAGGAACTGGACTGGGTCGTGTTGTCGTTCCGGGCGGTGTTGAGGCCCACTTCCGCCGTCACGCTCGCGCGGAGCGCCGTGAGGTTGGCCACCCAACCGCCGGACAGAGCGACGGACGCGTTCTTGTTGACGGCCCGTTCCAGGGCCGCCGCGTCGCTCGACTCCCCGTCGATGCGGATGATCTCCTCGTAGAAGGGACGGTCGAGAGCCGCGGTCGCCTCGTGGTGGATGCGGTAGCTGAAGTAGCCCACCGCGCCGCCGCCGACGTCGATCGCGGGCGTCCTGACCTCGTCGAGCGTCGCGCTCGTCGCGCTCCTGCGCAGGGCGCTGGACTGGAACGCCTCAAGAATCTGCCGCGCGCCCTCCTTGTCCAGCGTGAGCCCGGCATACTTGTGGGCCACGCCCAGCGCCCAGTCGATCAGGCCCGCGGGCGGCGCGAAGGCATCGACCGTCACCTGCTCGGGCCGTACCCGCTCCGGGACGCGGATCTCGCGCGGCAGCCCCAGCGGGCCCGGCGGCACCTTCCGCGTCATGCTCGTGGGAACCCGCCAGTGGAAGCCGTTACGGACCCCGAGCCGCAGCACGTGCGGCGAATCGCCGGCGGGGAGCAGCCCGCCGCGCTCCTCGCCCTGCACGTATGACTTGACGTCGAAGACGACGCCGTTGACGTACAGATGACTGTCGGCGGGCCCCTTCACCCGCTCGATCCGCAGCCCGCCGCGGGTACGGGAGATGACGAAGCTCACCTGGTTGTAGCTGCCGGAGAGCCGCAGCGTGACAGTGCCGGTCTCACCGAGGCCGGGCCACATGCTGATGGGCAGGCTGAACCTGCGGTTGGAGGTCAGCTGATGGGAATCGGACTCCTTCAGGCTGAACCGCTGACGCCGCTCGACCTTGATGTCGTAGGCGTCCTGGTAGCGGGAGTAGTCACCGGCGTTGCGGGCGCGGATGACCGCCATGTGCCAGACGCCGTCGGATCCCCGGTAGTTCAACGCCACACCGCTGCCGACGGAGCCCGGCTCGGTGCTGTCCTCCAGCGCGTCCGGCTCCGGGATGGCGGAGACGAAATCCTCGGGGAACTCCTGGAGCTTCCTCAGCAGTCTCGCGCGGAAGCCCGCCTCGTTCCCGGAGTGGACGTCCAGGGCGTCGACGATGGCGTCGGCCACCCGCCCGGTCTGCCGGAACGCCAGTTCCGTGCCGCCGATCGTGACGGCGTGCCTGGCCAGGCTGCTCCCGTCAGGAAAGGTCTGGAGGTCGCCCTCGGTGAAGGAGGGGTCCTCCTCGCCCCCCGGGGTGATGCGGTAGACGTTCGTGACGCTGTCCGACGCCAGACGCGCGATCGGCATCGTGACCTGGCCGCCGCCGACGTTCTCCGGGGGCGCGCCGTCCTCCTCCCGGGGCGCGGTCAGCACCTCGCGGTGGAGATCACGCAGGTAGTCCAACGCCTGATTGCTCCGGCGGCCGTCGTCCCAGGCGCCCCGCTCCGGCAGGGGCCGCCCGGACCCGGCTGCCTCCAGCGCGGCCTGCTGTGCCAGCCACCCGACGTGCGAGGCCCACTTCCGCTGCTCGTCCGCGGTCAGCGGCCGCGGCTCGGTCAGCTGCGGCTCGGTCCGCTGCGGAGCCTGGTCGCCGGCCTGCCGCGGGGCCTGCTCCCCGGACTGCTCTGACGGCTTCTGCCCGGACCGCTCCGGCGTCTGGTCGCCGGTCGCGGGGAGCACGGGGTATCCCTGCTCCCGCGTCCCCGGGAGCACGGGATCCGGTCGGTTCAGCTCGCGCCGCTTCTGGGTACGGGCGTCCTCCAGGGCCTGCACGCGTGCCGAGAGTGCGCCGATGCCGACGGGCTCCCGCGAATCCGGCGTGCCGTGGATGAGGCCCCGGAGCCGGCTCTCGTCGAGAGTGATCTCCTGAGCCGTGTCCTCCCGCAGAGCACGGTCCATGGCGATGAAGAGGGCGCGCACGAGCGGGTCGTCCTGGTCCAGTTCCCGGCCGGTCTCCTCCTCACGGCCAGTTTCCTCCTCGCGGCCAGTTTCCTCCTCGCGGCCAGTTCCCTCCTCGCGGCCGGTCTCATCGGACCGGTCCGTGCCCGGCTCCTGGGCGGTGCCGTAGCCCTCCTCTCCGTACACCGCCCCGGAGGTGTCCCGCGCCTGCGAGCCTTCTTCATGAGGCAGAGCGGCGAAGCGCACCGTCTTCTTCGAGGCCCCGGGGCTCGCGGAGCCGGAGTCATCGGCAGTGGAGTCGGCGGCGGAGACGTCGGCGGCGGAGGGAGCCGGTCCGGCGCGCTCGCCGGCCTCTTCGGGCCTCCAGCCGGTGTCCCGGGCAGTGGTACCCAGTGCGGGGAAGGCTGTCATGGTTGCGGACGCTGTCGTGGGCATGGGCTCGTCGCCGAAGTCCTCCGTGAACTTCGACCTGCGCGGCGTCTGTGTGATCTGCTGCGCGGGCGTCGGTTCCGGGGTCGTGGTCTCCGGTTCCAGTTCGCTTTCGGCCTGCGCCCACAGGGCACGGAACCCGGCCAGGATGTACGGGTTGTCCTGGCTGCCGAGGGCTTCCGACCGGCCCGGCCCGTACAGCCTCCGCAACAGCGGCAGCAGCTCCGG
>NZ_JBHVHQ010000946.1:0-3150 GCF_042800135.1 Streptomyces sp. NPDC057654
GGCGAGGGCCAAGAGGGCGGCGCCGGATCCGCCGCGCCGGCGGAGGATGTGAGCTACCGGCAGGCGCTCGCGGACCGCAGACTGCGCCGGTTCCTGGTCATGACGGTGATCGCCGAGTTCGTCTACATCCAGTCGACGGTCGGCCTGCCGCTGCACGTCACCTCCAGCGGACTGACGGCGTCCGACCTCGGGCTGCTGATCGGTCTCAACGGTGTGCTCGTCCTGGTCTTCGAGCTGCCCATCGCCGGCCTCGTCGTCAAACGCCGGGCCGCGTACGTCCTGGCGGTGGGCAACCTGTTCACCGGCATCGGCCTCGCGCTGACCGGATTCGCGACGAACATGGTCCTGCTGTGCGCCACCGTGGTGCTCTGGTCGCTCGGCGAGATGATGTACTCGTCCGTGGCCAACGCCCACCTGGGCGGGATGTCCCCGCCCAACATGGTCGGCCGCTACCAGGGCCTGTACGGCGCCGCCTTCACGTTCGGCACCGGCGTCGGACCGCTCGTCGGCGGCGCGGTCTACGCCTTCAACGAGTGGGCGCTGTGGGCGGCCGTGGGCGTCGCGGGGCTGATCTCGGCGCAGCTCTGCCTGCGGAGCCGGCGCGCCCCGGCCCCGCCGGAGCAGCCCCGGGGTCCGTCAGGCGCTGCGGCGCCCGGCGCCCCCGAGACGGCGGGCACAGTCGGCACGGCGGAGGAGGAGGCGCGCCCCGGCCCACCATAGGGCGGCCCCTCGCGACAGCACAGACAGCACAGACAGCACAGACAGCACGACAGCACAAGACGGTACACACAGCACAGATGGCACGGACGGCTGGTGCTCAGCATGAGTACCAGCCGTCCGTATTCGGGCCCGGCGCGCCCGAAATCCGATGTTCCGTCACCTGTTCCGTCACCGCGGCGAAGCATCCGATCGGTTCGCATGATCGCGGATTGCCTACGTCCATTTACCGCCGCAGTCATTGCGGACGTCTTACATCCACTTAAAGAACTCTTGATCCCATTCAAATGGTTGCGTATTCAGGAATCGCTGGGTACGGTTCTCATGATTGCGAGGCGGTGAATCGCACTCTTGTGCATCCTTCCCCGCACGCACTGAGACATCGCATGAGATGTGCGATCCGAAGCGGGGGCAAGCAAGGGTCAGACTCTAGTCAATGAGTGATCGATCATAGGTTTCCACATCCTCTGAATGTGGCACATCGGCGCTTCTCCATCACCTTGGCGTGACCTCAGGGAGAATTGCGCCTCCTTTCCGCGGTCCGGCCCTATTTCCTGGGAATCCTTATGCGGCGGCATCTGGACGCGCTGCCGCCGTGCGTAAACGCCGGACTGTCACCCGAGCCAATGGGGAGTTTCTCGCGAAATGGCATTCGAAAGCGCCGAAAGGCTGCAACAAGCAGATATCGTGATCGTCGGAAACGGCGCCCTGGGCCTCTTCCTGGCCCAGGAGCTGACAGAACGGGGCGCAGGCTCCATCGCCATAATCGGCCCGAGCGCCGGCGAGACGGGGGCCAGCAAAGCCGCCGGAGCGATGCTCGGCTGCTTCGGCGAGACGACCACGGAGTCGTTACGCACCGACGCCTCCCGCGTGCGGTTCGAACTCGGCGTCGCCGCGCACGACCGGTGGCCCGCCGTGCTCGACGGCCTGGAGGAGTTCTCGCGGACGGGACGGCCGCTGCTGAGCGCCCCCGACACGCATGTCGTGCTCAACTCGATCGGCGCCGAGCTCGACACCGTCAACTACCAGGCGATACGCGCGGCGCTCGACGAGTACGACAAGCCGTGGGAGGAGGTGGACCCGCACGACATCCCCGGGTTCAATCCCCGCCTCGACACCAGGTCGCTCAGCGCCATGCACCTGCCGACCGAAGGCGCCGTGGACGCCCGGGGCGTGCTGGCAGCGCTGGAGCGCAAACTGCGCGCCGCAGGCGTGCACTTCGTGGACGCGACCGTGAGCAAGCTGGTGAGCAGCGACGACGTCGTCACCGGGGTCGAGCTGGACGGCGGCGGCGTCATCGAGGGCGGAAACGTCGTCGTGGCCGCCGGCGTCCAGAGCGAGGCTCTGGTGCGGACCGTGAGCGAGGACATCGACCTGGTCCCCACGTTCCCCGGACTCGGCTTCGCGATGATCGCGCGGCGCTCCGGCGGCGACCCGTTCCGCAGCGTCGTCCGGACCCCGAACCGCGGATTCGCCTGCGGGCTGCACGTCGTGCCGCAGGGCGGCGGGCTGGAGTACTACGGCGCCACCAACCGTCTTGTGGACACCATCTCCGGCGTCACATGGATGGCGGACGTCCGCTTCCTCGCCCAGTACTCGATGCAGCAGCTCGACGAGCGGGCCGCGAGCCACGAGGTCCTCCAGTGGCTCTCCGGGAACCGCCCGGTGACCCTCGACGGCTTCCCGCTGATCGGCTGGCTGCCGCCCGCCGGGCTCTACCTCATGACCGGCACCTACCGCGACGGCTTCCACTGCGCCCCGCTGGTGGCCGAGCACGTGGCGAACGAGCTCCAGGGCAAGCCGGGCATCATCGACCCCATGTTCTCGCCGACCCGGGAGCCGATCGCCACCCGCACCGTCGAGTGGTCGGTCAACGAGTACGTCGAGCACAACCTCGCCGCGTGGTTCGAGACGGGCGCGGAGGCCGCCCCGCAGATGACGACCCCGCAGATCACGGAGTACTACCGCACCAGGTGCGTCCAGCTGTACGACCAGCTCAACATCGACTACGCGCTCGGCCCGGACATCCTCTGGTACGCCCAGGGCAGCCTGCGCGGCGCCCGCAAGATCTCGCGCTACCTGCGCAAGCACCGGGGAACCAGCGCACCACAACCGCAGTCGGTGCGGGTCGGAAGCGGTGACGCGCGATGACCGACGCGTCCACCCCGAGCATCGTCAGGAAGCTCATCGACCAGCAGCTCAACTTCGCGGCCCACGGCCTCCAGCTGAAGGACGACGACAACCTGTGGGACCTGGGCATGACGTCGCTGACGTGCCTGGGGCTCATGCTGAGCGTCGAGGAGACCTTCGACGTCGAGCTGCCGGAGGAGGTCCTCAAGGAATCGACGTTCCGCACGGTCGAGTCCATCACCGCGGCCGTCGACGCGGCGCTGGAGGGCGTCCCGGCCGCGAGCTGACAGCCGGGTCCCGAAG
>NZ_JBHVHQ010000947.1:0-3148 GCF_042800135.1 Streptomyces sp. NPDC057654
GCGCCGCGGCACCGGGGCGCCGCCGCATGACCGGGAAACGGGTCACCGCCGTCCTGCTGGCGGTCGCCGCCGTGACCGCGGTCGGCGCGTGCGGTTCCGAGGCAGAGCACGAGACCGCCGGGGCGCGAGCCGGTGCCACGGCATCCACGCATCCTCCCGCGACGCCCCCGCCCCTGTTCCAACAGGAACTCCCGAACGTCAAGGGCAAGACGTTCACCGCAAGGACCGTGGAGTTCCCGCCCGCCGGCCACGCCCCTCCGCACCGGCACGGACGGGCCTTCGTCTACGCCTACGTGCTCGACGGCGCCGTGCGCAGCAAGCTGGAGGGGCAGCCGACGCATACGTACCGCCAGGGCGAGAACCGGGTCGAGCAGCCCGGCGCACACCACGTGACCACGGAGAACACCAGCCGGACCGAACCGGCGAGGCTGCTGGTCGTCTACGTCTCCAACACCGGCGACGAGCTCAAGGTCGACGACCCGCCGGGGCGGAGCGCCGCACCAGGGCAGGAGCGCTAGCCGTCGGCGTCCGACCCGGGCGGAGCCGGCGGCCACGTGCCCGTACCGAGCACCCCGAGCACGTACGCCTTCGCCACCAGCGCCGTGCGGTTGGGGACGCGCCAGCGGCGGGAGAGCCTGGTCAGGTGGTAGTTGACGCCGTCGACGGTCAGGCCGATCGCCTTGCCGACGGCGGCGGTCGTCGCGCCCGAGGCCACCAGCGCCAGCACCCGCGCCTCGACCTCGCTGACCTCCGGCGGGGCGGGCGGCGGGGGCTCGGGGGCCGTCTGGAGGACACCGAGGAGCAGCGGATAGCCCGCCGGGGACGGCTCGCCCACCGGGTCCACCGTCAGCTCGCCCTCGCGCTCCGCCCCGCCCGCGGTGCCCGAGTGCCAGCGAACCGCCAGCGGATAGCGGGAGCGGCTGCCCCGCCGTATCGCCTCGATGACCCGGTCGAGTTGGGCGGGGGAGCGGGGCCGCAGCAGCTCCAGCAGGTCCCGGCCCGGCAGCCGGCCGGGGACCGTGCCCCACTCGGCGGCCATCGCCCGGTTGGCGAGGACGACCAGGCCGTTCGCCTGGCACACCGCGATCGGCAGGGGGATGCGGTCGAGCAGCAGGATGAAGTGGTTGCGCCAGGTGACGGGCGATGTGTGCCCGTCCCCGTACGGCTCGCGCCCGTCCCCGTACGGCTCGTGCCCGTGCACGCCAACCGCCCCTTCCCGCACTGCCGAAGACGCCCGGACGCCCGGCACAAGACCGGAACGTCAAAATCCACTGCACAATCATGCAGTGCCGCGTCGTGCGGGGGCCTGGCGGGGTGGCCAGGCTGGAGACATGAGCAATGTGATCATCGCGCACAGTGACACGGGCACCACCACGGACGACGGCGCGGCTGGGGACATGGAGACGGCCGCGGACAGCGGAACGGCCGCCGAGATCCCGCAGGCGGACGTCACCGACACGCCGAGCGACACCCCCATCCAGCAGGCCATGGAGCTGGCCCGGCAGTACGGCCCCATCTACCGGCGCATCCGCCACGGGCGCGGCGTCCTCTTCGTCACGGGGCTGGACCTGGTCGCCGAACTCTGTGACGAGGAGCGGTTCGCCAAGGCCATCGGGCCGGGCCTGGAGAACGTCCGCGAGTTCGCCTCCGACGGGCTGTTCACCGCCTACAACGACGAGCCCAACTGGGCCAAGGCGCACGACATCCTGATGCCCGCCTTCGCACTGGGCTCCATGCGCGCCTACCACCCCGCCATGCTCCGCGTCGCGCGCCGCCTGATCCGCGGCTGGGACGGCCGCCTCGCGCAGGGCACGGCCGTCGAGGTCGCCGAGGACATGACGCGGATGACGCTCGACACCATCGGTCTCGCCGGATTCGGCTACGACTTCGAGTCGTTCGCCCGCGACGAGCCGCACCCCTTCGTCGGGGCCATGGTCCGCTGCCTGGCGTGGAGCCAGCGCCGGCTCGGCCGCGCGCCCGACGGCGACTACACGGCCGAGGACCAGGCGTTCCGGAAGGACGCCGACTTTCTCGCGAGCGTCGTCGACGAGGTGATCGCCGCCCGTACGGCCTCCGGCGACACCTCCACCGACGACCTGCTCGGGCTCATGCTCAGCGCCCCGCACCCCGTCGACGGCACCACCCTGGACCTCGCCAACATCCGCAACCAGGTCATCACCTTCCTCATCGCCGGCCACGAGACCACCTCCGGCGCGCTCTCCTTCGCCCTCTACCACCTGCTCAAGGACCCCGTGTCGCTGCGCCTCGTGCAGCGCGAGGCCGACGAGCTGTGGGGCGACGCGGACGAGCCCGACCCGGTCTTCGAGGACATCGGGCGGCTGCGCTTCACCCGGCAGGTGCTGAACGAAGCGCTGCGGCTGTGGCCGACGGCCTCCGCCTTCGGCCGCGCGGCCCGCGAGGACACCCTCCTCGGCGGACGGTACCCGCTGCGCGCCGGGGAAGCCGTCACGGTGCTCACCCCGATGCTCCACCGCGACCCCGGCTGGGGCGACAACCCCGAGCTGTTCGACCCCACCCGGTTCGCGCCCGAGGCGGAGGCAGCCCGCTCACCGCACGCGTACAAGCCCTTCGGCACCGGCGAACGCGCCTGTATCGGGCGGCAGTTCGCGCTGCACGAGGCCACCATGCTCCTCGCGCTCCTCGCCCACCGCTACCGCTTCACCGACCACGCCGACTACGAGCTGAGGATCAAGGAGACGCTCACCCTCAAGCCCGAAGGCTTCACCGTGAAGCTCGCCGCCCGCACCCCCGCCGACCGCGCCGCGGTCCGCGGCGGCCTCCCGGCCGGGGGCGGCGACGAGCCCCGCACCGACGCCGCGGCCGACGCCGCGAGCGGCCTGCCGACCCGCGCCCGGCAGGGCACCGGACTCCTCCTGCTGCACGGCACCAACTACGGCACCTGCCGCGACTACGCGCAGCGCCTCGCCGACGCCGCCGCCGACCTCGGCTTCACCCCCTCACTCGCCCCGCTCGACGCCCACGTCGGCGCGCTCCCCACAGACTGGCCCGTCGTCATCGTCGCCGCCTCCTACAACGGCCGGCCCACCGACGACGCCGCCCGCTTCGCCGCGTGGGCCGAGAGCGCCGAGGACGGCGCGGCCGACGGCGTCGCCTACGCCGTGCTCGG
>NZ_JBHVHQ010000948.1:0-3144 GCF_042800135.1 Streptomyces sp. NPDC057654
CCACGACGGCGACCGTGCTCAGGCCGCGGTCCAGAAGGGGGGTGCGCCACGTCCATTCGAGCCAGTTCTCGTACGTGTCGCCGCTGGACGCCACCTCGCCCGGCTCATCCGCGATGGCCTCCATGTCCGTCTCGTACAGCGGGCGCGGGTCGTCCGCGAAGTCGGCGAAGGGGCGCAGCTCCACCCCGTCCGGCGGCGTGAGCTCCGGCAGCGGCGTACCGACGAGGTCCAGCCGCTGGAAGCGGCTCGGGCGGCGGCGCTCGTACCCGCGCCGTTCGGCGTAGCCCGGCGCGTGCCCGTCGTCCAGCACCCACGCGTACACGGCGCTCGCCCCCAGGCCGCTCAGATACTCCTCGGCGGCCCGGATCAGCGCGAGGCCGACCCCGTGCCCCCGCTCCTCGGGCAGGACGTACGGCTGGGCGAACGCCCGCTCCGGTTGCTTGCTGTCGTGGTAGAGGCCGACGCGGGCGACGCCGATCACCCGGCCGTCCGATTCGGCCACCAGCATCCGGAACCGCTGGGCCGCGGGCGCGTGCGCCACCTCCCAGGCGATCGAATCGGCGGTGGCCAGCAGAAACGGGATGGCCGCGCGCCGCACCGCGGCGGCGGCCTCCGCGTCGGGCGGGGCGAGATCTCTGATCGTCAAGGTCATGGCGGTGCACGCTACGGGCCCGCCCTGGCCGGTTCCAACAGGTTTTTGCCAACCATAGATGGTGAATGCATCTAAACGGAGCGTACGGTCGTCGTCGCGGTCAGCCGCCGGGACGTGGCGGACCGTAACCGACGGGGGCAGAGCTGTGTCCCGGCGTGTCCGGGCCGGCCGACCGAAAGGGGACACCGCGACTATGTGCGGGATCACCGGCTGGATCTCCTATGACAAGGACCTGACCGCCGAGCGCGGCACGCTCGACGCGATGACGCGGACGATGAGCTGCCGCGGCCCGGACGCCGCCGGCATCTGGCTGGACACCCACGCGGCCTTCGGCCACCGCCGCCTCGCCGTCATCGACATCGAGGGCGGCAAACAGCCGATGCTCGTCGAGCGCGACGGCCGCACCCTGCTCGCCACCACCTACAGCGGCGAGGTCTACAACTACCGCGAGCTGAAAGCCGAGTTGGAGGGGCTGGGGCACGCCTTCCGCACCAGCAGCGACACCGAGGTCGTGCTGCACGCCTACCTCGAATGGGGCGAGTCGTTCACCGAACGGCTCAACGGCATGTACGCCTTCGCCCTCTGGGACCCCCGCACCGAGGAACTGCTGCTCGTCCGCGACCGCATGGGCATCAAGCCGCTCTACTACTACCCGACCCCCGACGGCGTCCTCTTCGGCTCCGAGCCCAAGGCCATACTCGCCCACCCCTCCGTACGGCCCGTCGTCGACGCCGAGGGCATGGCCGAACTCATCGCCTTCACCAAGACCCCCGGCCACGCCATCTACAAGGGCATGCACGAGGTCCGCCCCGGCCACACCGTGCGCGTCCGCCGCGGACAGCTGACCGTGAACCGCTACTGGGCCCTGGAGTCCTCCGAGCACACCGACGACCTGGACACCACCGTCCACACGGTCCGCGAACTGCTCGACGACATCGTCTCCCGCCAGCTCATCGCCGACGTCCCGCTGTGCACCCTGCTCTCCGGCGGCCTCGACTCCTCCGCCATCACCGCCCTCGCCGCCCAGGGCCTCAAGAAGGCCGGCAGCGGACCCGTCCGCTCCTTCGCCGTCGACTTCACCGGCTACACCGAGAACTTCCAGGCCGACGACCTGCGCCCCACCCCGGACGGCCCGTACGCGCACGCGCTCGCCGAGTACGTACGCTCCGACCACGCCGACATCACCCTCGACACCGCCGACCTGATGAGCCGGGCGCACCGCGGCGCCGTGCTGACCGCCCGCGACTTCCCCATCGGCTTCGGCGACGGCGACACCTCCCTCTACCTGCTCTTCAAGGCCATCCGCGAGCACTCGACGGTCGCGCTGTCCGGCGAGTCGGCGGACGAGGTGTTCGGCGGCTACCGCTGGTTCCACGACCCCGAGTCCGTGAACGCCGACACCTTCCCCTGGATAGCCGCGGGCGTCGCCAGCAGCTTCGCAGGCGGCAAGAGCCGCAACCCCGGCCGCGAGGGGCTGCTCGACCGCAGCCTGCTCGCCAAGCTCGACCTGGCCGGCTACGAGCACCAGCGCTACCGCGAGGCGCTCGCCGAAGTCCCGCACCTGGACGGCGAGACCGGGCTCCAGCGCCGCATGCGCGAGATCAGCTATCTGCACCTGACCCGCTTCGTGCAGATTCTCCTCGACCGCAAGGACCGCGCCAGCATGGCGGTGGGCCTGGAGGTCCGCGTGCCGTTCTGCGACCACCGCCTCGTCCAGTACGTCTTCAACACCCCCTGGGCGATGAAGACGTTCGACGGCCGCGAGAAGTCCCTGCTGCGGGCCGCCGCCCGCGACGTCCTCCCGGACGCCGTCGCCAACCGCGTCAAGAGCCCCTACCCGAGCACCCAGGACCCGCGCTACGCCCTCGCCCTGCGCGACGAGCTGAAGCAGGTCACCGCCGACAAGAACTCCCCGGTGCAGCCGCTGCTCGACACGGGCGTCGTCGCCGACGCCCTCACCGACCCCACCGGCGCCGTCAACCGGGCGGGCACGGAACTCGTCCTCGGCCTCGACAGCTGGCTGCGGAACTACGGCGTCGAGCTGGAGCTGTAGGCACACCGGGCAGACCCGGCGGCCACGGTGTGGCGCGTGACGCACAATGAGTGCGACAAACCGTCCCCCAGCCGGGAGTCCCACCGTGGCCTTGCTGCACCTCACCGTCGATCCGGGCACGCAGCCCCCGCCGTACGAACAGCTCCGCGCCCAGATCGCCGGGCAGGCCCGCTCCGGCGCGCTCCCCACCGGCTACAAGCTGCCGACCGTACGCGGCCTCGCCGAGGACCTGGGCCTCGCCGCGAACACCGTCGCCAAGGCGTACCGCGCCCTGGAGGCGGACGGCGTGATCGAGACCCGCGGCCGCAACGGCACCTTCGTCGCCGCCGCGGGCGACTCGGCCGAGAGGGAGGCCGCGAGCGCCGCCGAGGCGTACGCGCAGCGCGTCCACCGCCTCGGCCTCGACGAACGCGCGGCGCGCGCCGCCGTGGACGACGCC
>NZ_JBHVHQ010000949.1:0-3144 GCF_042800135.1 Streptomyces sp. NPDC057654
CCTCGCCTCCGTCGGCGCGCTCGTCGTCCGCGAGGGCACCCCGGCGGACGCCGCCGACACCGCCGCCCGGCCGGGCACCGCCTACGCCGATACGCGCGTCGCGACGCTGACGCCGCTCGGCAACTGGGCGGTGTGGGTCAAGCTGGAACAGATCTGCGTCGCCGCCCAGAGCCCCGCGGGCAACATCGAACTGTCCGCCGAGGACATGCTGCGCGGCTGCGCCGACCTCACCCCCGGCCCGGCCCGCGCCGAATACCGCGCCTGGCTCGCCGCCCGCCCCGTCGGCAGCGCCGTCACCGAACTCCTCGACGCCGCCCGCGGCGACGACGCCCTGCTGCGCGGCCTTGCCTTCGAGGCCCTGCGCGCGGTCGGCGGCCCCGCCGAGCCCGCCGTCCGCGGCGCCTCCGCAGAGGCCGTCCTGCGCCCGTACGCCCTGCTGTGGCTGGCCGAGCAGGAGGGCGGCGACCCGGAGAACACGCTGACCGTGCTGACCCGCGAGGAAGCCACCTGGCTGTGGGTCGACACCGCCGCGGCCGTCGCCGACCACGGCGAGAGCCGGCTGCTGGTCCGCCACCTCGACTCCGCCGTGCAGGGCACCGTGCCCGCGCTGCTGGAGGAGGTACGGGCGGTCGGCCACCCCCGCACCGTGCAGGTCCTGGTCGCGCTGGCCGCCGCCCACCCCGACCCGGCGCTCGCCAAGGCGGTGCGCCGGGCCGCGTTCCAGGTGCACACCGGCGGAGTCTGAGCCGGGCCCCGGCGCGCGTACGGCCGTGCCGGGGCCGTGCGCGCCGCGGGCCCTCCCCGGCCGCCGCGGTAATCCAGTTGCGAGCCACCGTTAGACTGGTCCGTATGGCTTTCCTCCTTGTGCATTAGACGGCGTCAGACAGACCTCGACCGTCCTTCCCGCCGTCCATCCTGCTCAGGAGCAATACCGTGATCACCGCTTCAGGCGTCGAGCTGCGTGCCGGAGCACGCGTCCTCATCGAGTCCGCCTCCTTCCGCATCGCCAAGGGCGACCGCATCGGCCTCGTCGGCCGCAACGGAGCGGGCAAGACCACCCTCACCAAGTGCCTCGCGGGCGAGGGCCAGCCCGCCGCCGGCACCATCACCAGCTCCGGTGAGGTCGGCTATCTGCCGCAGGACCCGCGCACCGGCGACCTCGACGTCCTCGCCCGCGACCGCATCCTCTCGGCCCGCGGCCTGGACTCCGTGCTCCGCAAGATGCGGGAGAACGAGGACCGCATGGCCAACGGGCAGGGGGCCACGCGCGAGAAGGCGATGAAGAAGTACGAGCGCCTGGAGACGGAGTTCCTGACCAAGGGCGGGTACGCGGCCGAGGCGGAGGCCGCGACCATCGCCGCCAGCCTCGGCCTGCCCGACCGGGTCCTCGGCCAGCCGCTGCACACCCTCTCCGGCGGCCAGCGCCGCCGCGTCGAGCTGGCCCGCATCCTCTTCTCGGACGCCGACACCCTGCTCCTCGACGAGCCGACCAACCACCTCGACGCCGACTCCATCGTCTGGCTGCGCGACTACCTCAAGACCTACCGCGGCGGCTTCATCGTCATCTCCCACGACGTCGAGCTGATGGAGACCGTCGTCAACAAGGTCTTCTACCTCGACGCCAACCGGTCCCAGATCGACATCTACAACATGAACTGGAAGCTGTACCAGCAGCAGCGCGAGGCCGACGAGAAGCGCCGCAAGCGCGAGCGGCAGAACGCCGAGAAGAAGGCGTCCGCCCTCAACTCGCAGGCCGACAAGATGCGCGCCAAGGCGACGAAGACCGTCGCCGCGCAGAACATGGCCAAGCGGGCCGAGCGGCTGCTCGCCGGGCTGGAGGACGTGCGCGCCGCCGACAAGGTCGCCAAGCTGCGCTTCCCCGACCCCGCGCCCTGCGGCAAGACCCCGCTCACCGCCGAGGGCCTGTCCAAGTCGTACGGATCGCTGGAGATCTTCACCGACGTGGACCTGGCCATCGACAAGGGCTCGCGGGTGGTCATCCTCGGCCTCAACGGCGCGGGCAAGACCACGCTGCTGCGGCTGCTCGCCGGGGCCGAGGAGCCCGACACCGGTCAGGTCACGCCCGGCCACGGCCTCAAGCTCGGCTACTACGCGCAGGAGCACGAGACGCTCGACCCGGACCGCACGGTCCTGGAGAACATGCGCTCCGCCGCCCCCGACCTCGACCTCGTCGCGGTCCGCAAGACGCTCGGCTCGTTCCTCTTCTCCGGCGACGACGTCGACAAGCCGGCCGGGGTGCTCTCCGGCGGCGAGAAGACCCGGCTGGCGCTGGCCACCCTCGTCGTCTCCTCAGCCAACGTGCTCCTCCTCGACGAGCCCACCAACAACCTCGACCCCGCCAGCCGCCAGGAGATCCTCGGCGCGCTGCGCACGTACAAGGGCGCGGTCGTGATGGTGACGCACGACGAGGGCGCGGTGGACGCGCTCCAGCCGGAGCGCATCATCCTGCTCCCGGACGGCGTCGAGGACCTGTGGGGCGCCGACTATCTGGATCTGGTCGCCCTGGCCTGATGGGACACAGAACGTAACCGAATGCCGTGATCGGCCCGTACCCCTCGGGGTGCGGGCCGATCCGCTTGCGGTGACGTGAGGTGATCAGTGCCGACTGGATCATTCGGCCGACGCGTGATCCATCATCTGAGTGAGTGCGGCTCGTACCGCAGCGTGGCTGAGCGCCCCGGCGTGCGCCCTGTGCGTCCCGCCGGGCGCTCCGGCACCGCCCGCGCCCCCGCCGGGCCTGACCTGCCGCTTCGCTCGGCAACCCGGACGGCCGTACGGTCGGATCGACTCGGAATCCCGTGTTCCGGGGGCTGTCGGCCCCTCAACGCCGGGAAAACCCCTCCCACCTACCTTGCCGAATGGGTGGCCAGGACGGCGTGGAGGGGTGATCATGAGAGTCCAGAGCGCACTTCCCACGAGGAGGCACGGGTGGCCGAGACTCTGAAGAAGGGCAGCCGGGTTACCGGCGCCGCGCGCGAGAAGCTCGCGGCAGACCTGAAGAAGAAGTACGACTCCGGTGCGAGCATTCGGGCGCTGGCCGAGGAAACCGGCCGTTCCTATGGGTTCGTCCACCGGATGCTCAGCGAATCGGGCGTAACCCTGCGTGGCCGCGGAGGAGCGACG
>NZ_JBHVHQ010000950.1:0-3139 GCF_042800135.1 Streptomyces sp. NPDC057654
GTGTGCGGCCGGGCCGTCGTCGTGCGCGGACCGGCCGTTGTCAGTGGTCGCCGCTACGGTTTCGTCAATGACCGGAGCGGGCGGGGAACATGGGGGAACGGTGACAGCGGTTGACGGGGCAGTGGTCCGTCCGGGTGCCGGAGGGGACTTCAAACGGCTGTGGTCGGCGGCCGTGGTCTCCCGCCTCGGCGACGCGCTGCGCTCCGCCGCACTGCCCCTGCTCGCCGTCTCGTTGACCGATTCACCGGTGCTGGTCTCACTGGTGACCGCCGCCGGGTTCCTGCCGTGGCTGCTGTTCGGGCTGCTCGGCGGCGCCGTCGCGGACCGGGTCGACCAGCGGCGGGCGATGTGGGCGGTGGACGTGGTCCGCGGGCTGCTCGTGGCGGCCCTCGCCGTCGCCGTGACCTGCGGGTCGGCGACGATCGGCCTGCTCATCGCGGTCGCCTTCGCGCTCACCAGCCTCCAGACGCTCTTCGACAACGCCGCCACGGCCCTGCTGCCCGCCGTCGTGGACAAGGCGGCGCTGGGCACGGCGAACGCCCGGCTGATGACCGGCCAGCAGATAGCGGGCTCCTTCGTCGGGGCGCCGCTGGTCCCGGTGCTCCTCGGCATCGGCCTCGCCATGCCGTACGCGGCCGACTCCGCCACCTACCTCCTCGCGGCCGTCCTCGTGGCCGGGGTGCGGGCCGACCCGCCGCCACGCCCCGCCCGCGCCGCCGGGCACACACTGCGGCGCGATATCGCCGACGGCATACGGGCGCTCTGGCGCGACCGGCTGCTGCGGTGGCTGTGCGCTGCCACCACCCTGTGCAACGTCGGCGTCGGCGCGCTCATCGCGATGCTCCCGCTGCTGGTCAAGGGGTGGCTGGAGGCCGGCGACGCGGGCTATGCGGCGGCCATCGCGGCCTACGGCATCGGCGGGGTGACCGGCGGCCTGGCCGCCGGGCGGATCACCGCGCGGCTCGGCCCGGCCCGGAGCCTGCTCCTCGGCGGCGGGCTCCAGGCCTGCTGCCTGGCCGTGCTCGGAACCGTCCGCTTCCTGCCCGCCGCGATCGCCGCCATGGCGGTCTTCGGCTTCGTCGGCCTGCTCTGGAACGTCACCCAGGTGACCTTGATGCAGCGCCGCAGCCCCGCCGGGATGCTCGGCCGCACCAGCGCCGCGTTCCGCACGCTCGGCGTGGCGGGCGCGCCCTTCGGCGCGCTCGCCGGGGGAGCGGTGGCCGCCGCCTGGGGGCTGAACACGCCGATGCTCCTCGCGGCGGTGCTCTTCGTGCTCGCGGTCCTCGCGCTCTCACCCGCCCTCAAGGAGGCGAGCGGCGGAAAGGCGGCGGACCGCGGACAGACGTCTCATACCGCAGCCTGATCAATTAGGTTGGAAGGCGGCGGGACAGGTACGAGAAGAAGTGGGCTGATGTCCGAGATGAACGCAGACGGCCGCAGCAGGCTCGACCAGATGCCTCAGTGGAACGCGCTGGCCAAGCACCGGGACGAGCTGGGGGAGGTGCACCTGCGGGACCTCTTCGCGGACGACCCCGGCCGCGCCGAGCGCTACGGCCTCCAGGTGGGCGACCTGTACCTGGACTACTCCAAGCACCTCGTCACCGACGAGACGCTCCGCCTGCTGCGCGAGCTGGCGGCAGCGGCCGAGGTAGGCGAGCTGCGGGACGCCATGTTCCGCGGCGAGAAGATCAACACCACCGAGGACCGCGCCGTCCTCCACACGGCGCTGCGCGCCCCCGAGTCCGCGTCGATCGAGGTGGACGGCGAGAACGTGGTGCCCGCCGTGCACGCGGTGCTCACCAAGATGCAGGTCTTCTCCGACCGGGTGCGCTCGGGCGACTGGAAGGGCCACACCGGCAAGCCGATCAAGACCGTCGTCAACATCGGCATCGGCGGCTCCGACCTCGGCCCGGCCATGGCCTACGAGGCGCTGCGCGCCTACACCGCCCGCGACCTCCAGTTCCGCTTCGTCTCGAACGTGGACGGCGCGGACCTGCACGAGGCCGTGCGGGACCTCGACCCCGCCGAGACGCTGTTCATCATCGCCTCGAAGACCTTCACCACCATCGAGACGATCACCAACGCCACCTCCGCCCGCGACTGGCTCCTCGCCGGGCTCGGGGCCGGCCAGGAGGCCGTCGCCAAGCACTTCGTGGCGCTGTCGACCAACGCCGAGAAGGTCTCGGAGTTCGGCATCGACGTGACCAACATGTTCGAGTTCTGGGACTGGGTCGGCGGGCGCTACTCGTACGACTCGGCGATCGGCCTCTCCCTCATGATCGCCATCGGGCCGGACCGGTTCCGCGAGATGCTCGCGGGCTTCCACCTCGTCGACGAGCACTTCCGGTGCGCCCCGCCGGAGGAGAACGTTCCGCTGCTGATGGGGCTGCTGGGCGTCTGGTACGGCGGCTTCCACGACGCGCAGTCGCACGCGGTCCTGCCGTACAGCCACTACCTGTCGAAGTTCACGGCCTACCTCCAGCAGCTGGACATGGAGTCCAACGGCAAGTCCGTGGACCGGGCGGGCGAGCCGGTGAACTGGCAGACGGGGCCCGTCGTCTGGGGCACGCCCGGGACCAACGGCCAGCACGCGTACTACCAGCTGCTGCACCAGGGCACCAAGCTGATCCCCGCCGACCTCATCGGCTTCGCCGAGCCTGTCGACGACCTGCTGCCGGGGCTGGTGGCCCAGCACGACCTGCTGATGGCGAACCTGTTCGCGCAGGGGCAGGCGCTCGCCTTCGGCAAGACGCCGGAGGAGGTCGCGGCGGAGGGCGTGCCGGCCGAGCTGATCCCGCACAAGACGTTCAAGGGGGACCGGCCCACGAGCACGATCCTCGCGCGGGAGCTCACCCCTTCGGTTCTGGGGCAGTTGATCGCGCTGTACGAGCACAAGGTGTTCGTACAGGGAGCCATCTGGAACATCGACTCCTTCGATCAGTGGGGTGTTGAGCTGGGGAAGGTGCTCGCGAAGCGGATTGAGCCCGCGCTCCGGGATGGGGCCGAGGTTTCGGGTCTGGACGGGTCCACCAAGGCGCTGGTCGCGCGTTACCGGTCGCTGCGGGGGCGCTGAGGTTCTCCGCCATGCCGGGCCCCGGTCACCTCGCGGTGACCGGGGCCTGGTGCGTCCGTACAGCTC
>NZ_JBHVHQ010000951.1:0-3135 GCF_042800135.1 Streptomyces sp. NPDC057654
GCTCGGGGTGCTCCATCCTCAGCTGCTGCGAGCGCGGCGGCGGGGCCGGCTGCTTGGTCACGGTGCGGTGCGGCGCCTTGTGGGCCTTCTTGTGCCGCCCGTGCGGGACGGCCGCCGACGCGCCGGACCGCCGCCGGCGCACCAGTTCCCCGCGCCGCCGCTTGATGGGCAGCCGGCTCGGGTCGGAGGGCGCGCCCGGGCCGATGGACGGCACGGTGACGGTGCGGCTGCCGAGTTCCGGCTCCGGGGCGGACCGGATCAGCGAGCGGAGCCAGCCGCGCAGCTCCTCGAAGTCGGGGCGCTCGGCCGGGTCCTTGCGCATCAGCGACTCGACGACGGGGCGCAGCGCGCCGCACTCCTCCGCGTAGGCGGGCGGCTCCGCGCAGACGAGCTGCACGAGTTCGGCGGCGGTCTCCTCGGGGTAGGGCGCGTGTCCTTGTACGGCGCGGAACAGCAGGGCGCCCAGGGCCCACAGGTCGGCGGCCGGGCCCACGGGCGGCGCGAGCCGCCAGTTCTCGTGCACCGGTCCGGCCTGCTCGGGCGCCCACCGCTCGGTGACGGGGCCGACGACCACCATCCGGGCCTGCCGCGCCCGTTCGGCGCCCAGGGCCGTCTGCGGGCCGCGCCCCTGCCGGCCGTTCCCGTTGTGGCCCCACGGCTCCGTGGAGTCCGTCTGCGCACGGCCGTTGCCGCCCGGAACGGCGGCCTCGCCCGCACCGCTCGTCACAGGGAACCCAGCGGACCCAGCGGACCCCACGCCAGCCGCCTCCCCAGCGCTCCCTTCGGCCACGCCCGCATCCGAGGCGGCGTGCGGCGCGGCCCCTTCGCCCGCGGGCCCGCCGGGCCGCCGGAGGGCGCTCTGCGATCCGGTCTTCACGAGAGCGTCCGCGCTCCACGCGGCGCTGTTCGGCGCGGGTCCCGTGGGCGCGGCGCCGCTCGCGGCGCTGCCGCCGCCCCATGCCGCGGAGCCTCCGGAGGAGTCGTCCGGAGCGTTGGTGTCGGCGTTCGCCCGCGCGGCGGCCTGCGTTCCGGCCCGGTACGCCGCTATCGCCCCGGCCCGTACGGCGCGCGGGTCCGGCTCGGGCACACCGCCCTGCGGAGACCCGTGCGGGGGCCCCTGCGCCGCGGCGTGCGCGGCGGCCTGGGACAGGAAGCCGCCGGCCGCGCCCTGGTCGCGGTAGGCGGGCCCGGCAGGGGCCTGGAGGGATCCGTTGCGGGCGGGCGCGGGAGGCCGCTGCCCGGAGCCGCCGTCGGCCGCGCGGGCCGTGGCTATCGCGGCCCGGCCGCCGGACGGCGGCCCCACGGGCCGGCCCGGACCGGCCGGGCCTTCCACCGACCCCGCGGGCACGGCGGGCCGCAGGCCGGGGCCGCCGCCTCGCAGGGACTCGGGCGGCACCGGGTCGTAGCCGCAGAGCGCCTCCTCCGCCGCCCCCGCCGCGAGCCCGGTGAGGACGGCCCGTCCGTCGTCGCAGACCAGGACCGTACGGGCGGTGATGTTGCGGTGGGTCCAGCCGTGCGCGTGCAGCGCGCGCAGGGCGGTCAGGACATCGGCGGCGACCTCGGCGGCGCGGTGCGGGGTCAGCGTGCGTTCGGCGAGGAGCGCGGCCAGGGGCCGGGCGGGGATGAGTTCGCTGACGATCCACAGGCTGCCGGCCTCGGCGAAGACGTGGAAGACCTGGTCGAGCCGGGGGTGGTCGGGCACCTGGGCCGCGGCGTTGGCGGCGTCGAGGGCGCGGCGCACGGCGGGGTCGCCGGCGCCCTGGGTCGTACGCCCGCCGCGCGGGCCCGCGGTCCGCCCGCCGGGCCCGGCCTCCTCCCCGGCACCGGAAGCTCCCTCGCCGAGACCCCCTTCGCCGACGACCTCCGCCTCGACGACCTCGGGCAGCGGGATCTGCCGAAGGAGCACTTCCTGCCCGCTGTAGGCGTCGAAGGCCCTGGTCTCGACGAGTTCGAACTCGTCGGAAGGCGGCAGCGGAAGGCGATAGCGGTCGGCAAGGACCCGTCCCGCGTAGTCGTCCACGACGCCTCCCCAAGCACGAGACTCACCATCTCGCGCCAGCTATCGCCCGAAACCTCGACAGACCCCGTCAGCAACCGCCAAGTACGGTCGTTCTCCTGCTATTTGTGGCTGCGTACGGTCCACGGGCTCTCACGATACGTGCCCAGCCGCCCCCTTGGGACCGTACGGCTCAGTACGTCGCTTCGTACGCGCTCTGTGAGCCATTTCGGTCAGGGGCCGGTACCGCCCGGCTCAGCCCTCGGGTTTGAAGGAGGCGAAAGCGGCCTCCCGCAGCTCCCGGCACTCGGCGTCCTTCCACTTGCCCTTCTCGCAAGTGATCATGATGGCGTAGCCATGGCTGTCGTCGACCTTGAAGCCGCGGTTGACGACCTGGACCCGCTTGCCGCTCTGGTCCCGCTCGAAGTTCCAGTCCGCGACGGTCGGATAGTCGTGACCGGCCCACTTGTCGACGGTGTCGATGCCGAGGCCCTGATAGCCGTTCATCCCGCCGTTCTCCGCGCCGCTCTCCGCAGCGTGCCACGCCTTCGCCGCGTCCGACTGCGGCTGCGAGCCGAAGTCGACCTGGAGGCGCGGGAAGCCGCCCGCCGCGCTGTATATGGCACCGGAGTGATCGCCCGCGGTGGCCGTCTGCTTCCAGCTCTTGGGCATCGCGATGCTGAAGTGGTACTCGCCGTTCTTGACCGGTTCGTACCCCTCGGGCAGGCCGTCCGGGCCCGCTGTGTGGGCCGGTTTCCGGGCCGCCTCGTCCGTCGAGGCCGAGCCGGTCGGCTGCCCGGTGTTCTTCTCGCCCTTCTCGCCGCCGGCCACAGCCGGGGCGGAGCCGGAGGACGTCGCCTTGTCGCCCTTGGAGCCGGAGGAGCCCTTGCCCTTGTCGTCGTCGCCGCTGAGGGCGACGGCGAGCACTGTGCCGAGCACGGCGAGCACCACGACCACGGCCACCACCAGGAGCGTCCGCTTGGGCACCACGTCCGTGATCGACGCGCGCGGCGGAGCGCCCGGAGCCGAGCCGCCGCCGGGCGCGGACGACGAGGCGCCGCGTCCGTCGGTCCCGGACGCCTTGGACTTGGCCGCCTCCGTCGCGGACGCCGCCGCGTTCCGTACGGACTTCAGCGCAC
>NZ_JBHVHQ010000952.1:0-3131 GCF_042800135.1 Streptomyces sp. NPDC057654
CATCTGCGCTCCCACTCCGTCACGTTGCCCTCGCAGGCGCGGACGTAGGCGAGAGTCACCGTCCGCGAGGGCAGCGACCGGCCCGCGGCGGCGCTCGACAGTGTCGCTATCGAATAGTGGGCGCGCTCCGAGAGCTGACGGTACGTCGGGTTCCCGGCCTTCCGGCGCAGCCGGCGGAGGTCCGCGGCGAACCGGAGGGCCGGGGTGTCTCCCGCGTCCAGCGGGCGCTCCCTACGGGGCACTGGCGACACCTCCCTCGTTGCCCCGAATTGTTCATCAGAGGGGCACGCGGGCACCAGTGTTCTTGATGTTTCAGAAATTCATGTACGTGATGACGCTGACGCGATGGTCAGGCGAGCTGGCCGCCCCACAGGACGGTCTCGACCTTCTGCGTCCCCGGGTCCCAGTACCAATGCGAGAGTTCGCCGTCCGCGGCCTTGGAGAAGATGTGCTGCTGGTCGTACGGCGTGAAGGTGTAGGACGCCGGATCGGCGTGGCATTCGCCGCCCCAGTCGGCGTAGGCGACGCCGCCCTGCGGGGTCCACCACCAGTGCGCGAGGGTGTTCTGCGGAGTCCGCGCGAATACGTGCTGCTGGTCGTGCCAGACGAACCCGTGCGGGTTGCCCACGAACTTCTGCGGCCCCCAGCTCACCGTCTCCACGCGCTGCGTGCCCGGGTCCCAGAACCAGTGGAACAAGGTGTCGTCGGCGGCACGCCCGAAAATGTGCTGCTGGTTGTACGGCGGGAACACATAGCTCACCGGGTCGCTGAAGCACTGACCGCCCCAGTCGGCGTAGGCGACGCCGCCCTGCGGGGTCCACCACCAGTGCGCGAGCGTGTTCTGCGGGGACCGCGCGAATACGTGCTGCTGATCGACCCACGCGAACCCCGAGGGGTTCCCGGTGAATCCCTGACGGCCCCACTCGACCCGCTCCACCTTCTGCGTCGCCGGGTCCCAGTACCAATGGAACAGCGAATTGTTGGCACCCTTGGCGAAGATGTGCTGCTGGTCGTACATCCCCCAGACATACGTCATCGGATCGCTATAGCACTCGCCCGCCCAGTCCGCGTACGCCACACCGCCCTGGGGCGTCCACCACCAGTGCGCCAGCGTATTGTTCGGGCTTCGGCCGAACGCGTGCTGCTGGTCGTGCCAGACGAACCCGTTCGGCTTCCCCACCAGCTTCTGCGGGCCCCACGTCACCAAATTGACCCCGGAATCCGGGGCCCAGAACCAGTGCGAGAGCGTATTGTCCGGCGCCCGGCCGAACGCGTGCTGCTGATTTCCCCACTCATACGCCCACGCCCCCGGCACCGTCGTCACCGGCGGCTGCGGGTGATTGAGCCGCGCGGCCTCCTCGATCAGCGCACGGGCCTTCGACTCGGACTGGTCGTAACGGTCCGGGAACGCGGACCGCTGCACGCCCTGGGCGACCTGGCCGGCGCTCCAGCCGGGGTTGTTGCGGTCGACGCCTATCGCACGGGTGAAGAAGGAATTCGACGCGTACGCCACGTTCATGCACTGTTCGCGGGTGCCCCAGCCCTGGCTCGGGCGCTGCTGGAAGACGCCGACGGAGTCGCGGTCGCCGCAGCCGAGATTGTTCATGTGCGACTCGACCCAGCCCGCCTCGAACCCGGCGAGCATCACCTTGTCGTTCACCCCGAGATCGCTGCCCACCTTGTAGACGGTCTTGATGACCTCCACATCGTGATTGGGCGGCACCGCACAGGCGATCCGCGGACTGAGCTCCGGCGCCGGCACGTGATCGCCCGGCGGCGGCTTGCGCGTACCCGCCTGCGCCATCGGCGTCCCGAGCGCCCACGCGCCGACTGCGAGCCCGCCGAGCTGAATGACGTTGCGTCTGGTGACCAAGGGGGGTCCCTGCCTCTCGTGATATCGACAACGGCAGGCAGCGCCGACGACGGTCCTACGCCCGTAACCGCGGTGCTGCCTGCCGTGAATGCGGCAGTGCCTGTCGCCGACCGGCGCTATTTCCGAGATCGTCCGGCCGACTGCCCCTTGCTTAGCAAAACCACGTTGTTCGATCTCGGCCCCCACCACCAAACAATCAAGATCCGAACAACATCCTCGGTCCCCGACGCCGGGCCCGGCCCCTGGCGGCGACAACCCCCGCCCCTCGGTCTAGCGTGTGGTGCGGCGGGGCGGGGCCTGGGGTGGCCGGTGTGGATCGATGGTGGGGGAGGGGCTGTGGCAGTGGGCGGAGACAGCGGGAGGGACGCCGCCGAGCGGCTGCCGCGGTTGCGGCTGGACGAACTCCTGGAGGAGTTACAGGTACGGGGCAACGCGGTGCGCGGGACGCGGGACCGGGTGCACGGCCTGCTGGAGGCGGTGCTGTCCGTCGGCCGGGAGCTGGACCTCTCGCAGGTGCTGCGCAGGATCGTGGAAGCGGCGGTCGTCCTCGTGGACGCCGAATACGGCGCGCTGGGCGTGGTCGGCGCCGAGCAGCGGCTCTCGGAGTTCCTGCCGGTGGGCGTCGACGACGAACAGCGCGCGAGGATAGGCGCGTTGCCGAGCGGCCACGGCCTGCTGGGCGAGCTGATCCGGCACCCGGAGCCGCTGCGGCTGGCGGAGCTGTCGGAGCACCCCTCGTCGTACGGGTTCCCGCCGAACCATCCGCCGATGCACTCGTTCCTCGGGGTGCCCATCCGCGTGCGGGGCGAGGCGTTCGGCAACCTCTACCTCACCGAGAAGCGCGGCGCGGGGGAGTTCGACGCCGAGGACGAGGCGGTGCTCACGACACTGGCGGTCGCGGCCGGGGTGGCCATCGAGAACGCCCGGCTGTACGAGGAGGCGCGCCGCAGGGAACTGTGGCTGGGGGCGGGCGCGGAGGTGACCAGCAGCCTGCTGTCGGGGGCCCCGCGGCGGCAGGTGCTGGAGCTGATCGTCGAACGGGCCCGGAGCATCGTGGCCGCGGACCTGGGCGTGATCGCGGTGCCGGTCGAGGGCGCGGAGGGGCTGCGTACCGCGCTGGCGATGGGCGAGGGGGCCGAGGCGCACAGCGGGCTGCTGCTGCCACGGCAGGACGGGTTCATCGGCATGGCGTTCACCACCGGCGAGCCGGTGACCAGCCGCGACATGGGCAACGATCCGCGGCTGGGCGAGGACGCCT
>NZ_JBHVHQ010000953.1:0-3123 GCF_042800135.1 Streptomyces sp. NPDC057654
CATCGGTGCCGGGGGCCCGCTCGCTCGCTCGTTCCGATCGGATCAGCTCACGTACGTACGGTCCTGAGCGTCAGCCGCACAGGCCCGCCGGGCGGGAGCGCGTCACCAGATCGGTGTAGCCGGTGGTGCCGTCGATCCACACCACCTGCTTGCCGCCGGCCGCCGCGGGCAGACTCTGCTCGCCGCGGTTGCAGGAGACCCGGTTCTTCGCCTTGCCGTCCAGCGAGAACTGCCACAGCTTCGGCAGCGACTCGTTGCGGTACTCCGTGTCGGGCAGCGCCGCCTCGACCGTCACCGCTTCCTCGGAGACCGTCAGGTCGTAGGGGAAGAGCGCGTCCGGACCGGTCTCCTTGCTGATGTCGGCCGCCCCCGTACCGTCCGGATTCGCGCGGCGCACCGCCATCTGCCCCTGGTCCGCGGGCACCTCGTCCACCAGCCAGTAGACGCCGGAGCCGTTGACGCCGGTCTGGCCGATGCCCTCGGGCTCGCCGAGCTGCTTCATGAGCGTGGTCTTCCCGGTCTTGACGTCGAGCACCTCGGTGCCCAGCTTGTACGTGCCCGCCTCCGGGTAGAGCTTGGCGTACGCGACCTTGGCGCCGTGCAGCGACGGCAGCGCCGTGCTCAGCTGGTACTTGCCGCCGTCCACCCAGGTCGGCTCCCGGTCGCCGGACTTGAGGTAGCCGACGTGCCGGCTGCCGAAGGGGTCCATCGACTCGAAGGTCACCAGGCCGCCCTCGACCCGTACGCCGGAGACATCGGTGGTGCTGGTGTACAGCTTCTTGATCGGGCCGCCCGCCAGCGGCCGGGAGAGGATGTCCAGGCTGGTCGTGCCGTACGCCACCCAGACCACGGTCTTGCCGTCGGTCGCCGGGTAGAGGTGGAAGCGGCCGTCGTTGGGGCTGATGAGCTTCGGGTGGCCGGTGCCGTCGGTGCGGCCCGCGTAGACCGAGTACGGCTCGGAACCGTCGTCGTTCGACTTCGACGTGGTCCACCAGCCGCCGCCCGCGCCCACGCCCGTACCGCCGGTGTTGAGCTTGCCGAAGAGCTGGTCGGAGTCGACGCCGAGCGCGTTCTCCCAACCGGGCACGATGCCGTGGGCGTTGAACGACCGCTTGACGACGTTCAGGTCCTTGGCCGAAACCTTCAGGTCCTTGGCTGCCGCGAGGACCGCGTCACGGCCCTCGGTGAAGCCGTCCAGCGGCGTCATGTACGAGGTCAGCGCCTTGTAGACGATCGTGTCGGCGAGGGTGCGGCCGAGGTCCTCGCGGATGTCCCACAGCGCGCCGGAGAAGATCGTCGAGTTGAGGTGGACGCCGCCGTTGTCGGTGCCGAAGCCGACGCCCAGGAAGTTCTTGGACGTGGTGTGCCCGTCGTTGAGGTCGCGGATGGCGCACTGGCGCGGGGTCTGCGTGCGGCAGAGGTCCTCGCCCAGCAGACCCGAGTCCGGGTCGTCCATCGCCATGCCGGTCGCGTCCACGTCGATGGCGTTGCCGAAGTAGTCGGCTATGCCCTCGTTCAGCGCGCCGGACTGCCCGGCGTAGACGAGGTTCGCGCTGTTCTCGACGACGCCGTGCGTCATCTCGTGGCCGACGACGTCGAGGTCGGCGGAGAGCGTCTTGTATTCGTCGTCGCCCTGGCCGTACACCATCTTGGTGCCGTCCCAGAAGGCGTTGATGTACGGCTGGCCGTACCAGGTCACTCCGACGAGGGAGTTGATGGTGCCGCCGCGCCCGTCGAGGCTGTCCCGGCCGTGCACCTTCTTGTAGTAGTCGTAGACCTTGCCGGCCGCCCAGTGCGCGTCGACGGCGCCCGCCTCGGTGGCGTCCTTGCCGAAGGCCGGGGTCGGTGAGCCGAACTCCTTGATGCCGGCGGGCCACTTACCGGACGCCTCGCTGACGTCGACGCCGCGCGCGTCCCAGGTGGAGATCAGGTTCTTGCTGCTGCCCCACATCCGCGAGTAGTCGTTCATCGTGTACTCGTTGCGGGAGGCGTCCTTGTAGAGCTGGAGCGGCACGGCGTTGCCGTCGTACTTGACGCCCGAGCCGGTCGTGCCGGGGAAGTCGTCGGCGGCCGCGGCCCTGCCCTTGGCGCCGCTCCCCCGCGCACCGGCCGCCTTGGGCGCGGCGACGGTCTTGGCGGGGGGCGTGCCGAACGTCTTGATGCTGCTGTACTGGAGGAGCGGGAACCCGGCCTTCGCGTCGACGTAGACCTCGCGCTGGACCGGCTCACCGGTGGCCGGGTCCGTACCGCGCACGGTGACGTGGTGCGCGAGCAGCCCCGCGCCCTTGGGCAGCACGACGAGCCCGTGCGACGTGCCCGTCAGCGCCTTGGCCGACGCGGTCCGCACGCCCTTGCCCGGCGCGATGTCGCCCTTGTCGAGCTTGGCGCCGCCGAGCTGGCGGGCCGTCGCCGTGACGGCCCGCTGGACCGCGGTCTCCTTGGAGACGGTCGCCTGCGTGCCGACCTTCAGCCCGGTGAAGTACTTGCCGGAGGTGCCGGTGACGGTCCGTTTGCCGCCGCGGTGCTCCATGCGCACGACGTACTGGCCGCCGAGCACGTCCACGCCGCGGTGCTTCTGCTGAAGCCGTACGGTTTCGTCCGCGCCGCTGCGCACCGACTGGGCGGGCGCGAGGTCGCGCCGCGGGTCCGCGATCTTGTAGCGGCTCTCCTTGCCGGCGAGGTGGCCGCGCGCGGCGTCGGCGGCGCTCCCCGTGCCGTCGGCGGCCTCGCGGATCCCGGACACCAGCGCCGGGGTCTCGGTGCCCGTGCCGGGGATCACCTCGGTCCCGGGCGCCTGCCGCGGTGCGGCGGCCTGGGCGGGGGCCGCGGTGACGACGAGAGCGGCGGCGCCGATGAGCGCCGCCACTCCCGATATGCCGCCGGGCCCGCCGGCTCTCGATCTTCCTGTACGTGCTCTGGACTTACGCAAGGTTCCCCTCCCGTAGTGCCTGACCGCCGGAACATCTCTGGGCAGCGATATGCAACCTGTGATGTGTCGGACTATCAATGGGGTGGGGTGGGTTGTGGTCTGTTATCGGACAGATGTGCCGACTTGGAGTCAGTGAGCACACCGGTCGCGACCGTCATGTCCCTTCCGTCACGCCGCGACCGGGACCTCCGTCC
>NZ_JBHVHQ010000954.1:0-3116 GCF_042800135.1 Streptomyces sp. NPDC057654
TCGCCTCTCACGCGCGGGCGGGCTGAGTGGGCTCGCGTGCGGGCTTGAGTGGGCGGCGTATGAGCTTTGGCCGCAGGCCGGTGGTGGTGGGTTTGGGCCCGCCCCTGGTTTCAGGGGCGGGCCCCGTCGTGTGGTGGCACCGCCATGCAGCACCGCACGACGTGTTGGGGGGCGGCTCAGCCGAAGCGGCCGGAGATGTAGTCCTCGGTGGCCTGGACCGAGGGGTTGGAGAAGATGCGCTCGGTCTCGTCGATCTCGACGAGCTTCCCGGGCTGACCGACCCCCGCCAGGTTGAAGAAGGCGGTGCGGTCGGAGACGCGGGCCGCCTGCTGCATGTTGTGGGTGACGATGACGATGGTGAAGCGTTCCTTGAGGTCGCCCATCAGGTCCTCGATGGCGAGGGTGGATATCGGGTCGAGCGCGGAGCAGGGCTCGTCCATGAGCAGGACCTGCGGTTCGACGGCGATGGCGCGGGCGATGCACAGGCGCTGCTGCTGGCCGCCGGAGAGGCCGGCGCCGGGCTTGTTGAGGCGGTCCTTGACCTCTTTCCAGAGGTTGGCGCCCTTGAGGGACTTCTCCACGACGGTGTCGAGCTCGGACTTGCGCACCCGGCCGTTGAGGCGCAGGCCCGCCGCGACGTTGTCGTAGATGGACATGGTCGGGAAGGGGTTCGGGCGCTGGAAGACCATGCCGATGGTGCGGCGTACGGAGACGGGGTCGACGCCGTGCCCGTACAGGTCCTCGTCGTCGAGCAGCACCTTGCCCTCGACGCGGCCGCCGGGGGTGACCTCGTGCATCCGGTTCAGGGTGCGCAGGAAGGTGGACTTTCCGCAGCCGGAGGGGCCGATGAAGGCGGTCACCGAGCGGGGCTCGACGGTCATCGAGATGTCCTCGATGGCCTTGTGGCTGCCGTAGTACGCGTTGAGGCCGCCGACGTCGATGCGCTTGGCCATGTGAATCACTTCTTTTCTGCGACTGGCCCCGCTGGCGGAGCCGCATATCGGGATGGCCTCAGCGGCCGGTCTTCGGGGCCTTCCAGCGCGCGATGGCGCGGGCGACCAGGTTCAGGATCATGACGAAGGCGATCAGTACGAGGGCGGCGGCCCAGGCGCGGTCGTAGGAGGCGTCGTTGCCGTTGGCCCACTGCTCGTAGATGTAGTACGGCAGCGAGGACTGGGCGCCTTCGAAGGGGTCGTTGTTGATCGCCTGGGAGCCGAAGACCAGCAGCACGATGGGGGCGGACTCACCGGCGATACGGGCGACGGCGAGCATCAGCCCGGTGGTGATGCCGCCGATCGCGGTGGGCAGCACGACCTTGAGGATGGTGCGCCACTTCGGCACGCCGAGGGCGAGGGACGCCTCGCGCAGCTCGTTCGGCACGAGCTTGAGCATCTCCTCGGTGGAGCGGACCACGACCGGCACCATCAGGATGGCCAGGGCCAGCGATCCGGCGAAGCCGGAGTAGCTGAAGTCCAGCATGATGATCCACAGGCTCAGGATGAACAGGCCCGCGACGATGGAGGGGACGCCGGTCATCACGTCCACGAAGAACGTCACGGCCTTCGCGAGCCGGCCGCGCCCGTACTCCACCAGGTAGATGGCGGTCAGCAGGCCGATCGGGGCCGCGATGACGGTGGCGATGCCGACCTGTTCCAGGGTGCCGATGATCGCGTGGTAGACGCCGCCGCCGGGCTGGATGGTCAGCACGCCGGCCATCGAGTGGGAGAGGAAGGCGCCGTCGAGGACCTTGACGCCGCGCGCGACGGTCTCCCAGAGCAGGGAGACGAGCGGGACGACGGCGATCAGGAAGCAGACCCACACCAGGCTGGTGGCGAGGCGGTCCTTGGCCTGGCGGCGGCCCTCGACGCGGGTCGCGGCCGCGTACATGACTGCTACGTAGAGGATCGCGGCGATCAGGCCCCACTGGGCGCGGCTGCTGAGCCCGGCGCCGAGGCCGATGGCGACGCCGACGGCGGCGGCGAGGGCCGCGACGGCGGCCGGGGCCCAGCGGGGCAGCCGCGGCTGGTGCAGGGTGACCTGCGGGAGCGGGGCGCTGTCGGAGACCGTCGGCCGGTCCGTGATGACGTCGCTCATGCCGTGTACTCCTTGCGACGCGAGATGATCATCCGGGCCGCGCCGTTGACCAGCAGGGTCAGGGCGAACAGGACCAGGCCGGAGGCGATGAGCGCGTCCTTGCCCAGCTCACCGGATTCCTTGAAGCTGCTGGCGATGTTCTGCGCGAAGGTGCCGCCGCCCGGCTCCAGCAGGCTGGCGTTGATCACGAAGGCGGGCGAGAGCACGGTGGCGACGGCCATCGTCTCGCCGAGGGCGCGGCCGAGGCCGAGCATCGAGGCGCTGATGACGCCGGAGCGGCCGAAGGGGAGGACCGACATCCGGATGACCTCCCAGCGGGTGGCGCCGAGCGCGAGCGCGGCCTCCTCCTGCATCTTCGGGGCCTGGAGGAAGACCTCGCGGCTGACGCTGGTGATGATCGGCAGGATCATGATCGCGAGCAGGATGGAGATGGTGAAGATCGACCGGGAGGGGCCGCCGGAGTAGGAGAAGACGCCGGTCCAGCCGAAGTAGTCGTCGAGCCAGCTGTAGACGCCGCCGAGGTGGGGGACGAGGAAGAGGGCGCCCCACAGGCCGTAGATGATCGAGGGGACGGCGGCCAGCAGGTCGATGACGAAGGCCAGCGGGCCCGCGAGGCGGCGCGGCGCGTAGTGCGAGATGAACAGCGCGATGCCGACCGCGACGGGCACGGCGATCGCCATCGCGATGACCGAGCTGACGACGGTGCCGAAGGCCAGGACCGCGATGCCGAAGGTGGGGTGCGCGGAGTTGGGGTCCCAGTCGAAGGTGGTGAGGAAGTTGCCCTCGTCCGCGGAGATCGCGTGGGCGGCGCGGACGGTGAGGAAGACCGCGATGGCGGCCATGATCACCAGGAGCAGCACGCCGGAGCCGCGGGAGAGCGCGAGGAAGATCCGGTCACCGGCGCGGGTGGCGGCCTTCGTCGGTCGTGGTGGGGGGCTGGTCGCTGAGGTCGGTGATATGTCCATGGGTTTCTCCGGTCTGCGGAGCCGGACGTCCCGGCTCCTGGCGCGGCGGTGCACCGG
>NZ_JBHVHQ010000955.1:0-3115 GCF_042800135.1 Streptomyces sp. NPDC057654
GCTGGAGGTCGACTGGAACGTGCCGGCGGCGAACATGCCGGCCGCCGCCCGCCCGTGGTCGGACCCGGCCAGCGATCCGATCGCGGACGAACTTCGGTGGATCGAGCACCTGGACGACATCGGCGCCCCGGCCCCCGAGCTGGTGCTCACCTCCCGCAAGGCGTTCTCCTTCCTGGCGGCCAACAACGCCTACCGGGCCGCGTACTACGGCAGTGTCAATCCCTCCTCGACGCCGACCGCGACGCTCACCCCGCAGCAGATCAACGTGGTGCGCGGCAACTACGGGCTGCCGCTGGTGACGTTCTACAAGGCGCAGGTGCGGGTGGACGGGACGCCGCGCAAGGTGCTGCCGGAGGACCGGTGGATTCTGGCGCCGCCGGACCGCACGAAGTGGGCGCAGACCATGTTCGGGGTGACGGCCGAGGCGTTGGTCCTCTCGCGCGGCAGCAACCCGGAGATCGTCCGCGAGGACGCGCCGGGCATCGTCATCACCCGCGGTGTCCAGGACGACCCGGTCCAGATCTGGACCAAGGGCGCCGCCGTGGGCATGCCGGTGATGCACACCCCGGACGCGCACATCGTCGCGAAGGTGCTGTGATGCCGCGCCTTGCCGCCGCCGTGTACGTCCAGCACCCCGCAACCCGGGAGGTGCTGATCCTGCTGCCGGGAGAAAAACCCGAACCGGAGATCGCCGCGCTGGTGACGAACCCCAAGGCATGGGAGGAACCACCGATCGTGGTGGGTCAGGAAGGGGCGGCCGACCCTGCCGAGTCCGAGCCGGGGCCGGAGCAGGTGAAGAAGACGGCACCGCGGCGGGCCCGCTCGGCCGCGCCGTAGCCGTCCGTACGGCCCGGCACCGGGAAGACCTGGTGTCGGGCCGTGCCACGTGGGGAGGAGGATCGGGTGGATGAGTTCCAGCGGTCGTGGCTGCTGGCGCAGCTCGGGCCGGACACCGACGCCGGCGATGTGGAGGCCCGCTTCCTGCGGCTGCGGTCGGTGCGGGCGGTGGCCCTGGAGGTGCTGGGCGAGCGGCGCGCCAAGCTCCTGGGCGATCCGCTGAGGGTCACCGTCGACGGCGTGGTGACCATGGACTTGCAGGAGAACCTGCGCGGCATCGAACGACAGATCGACGCGATGACCCGTACGCCCGCCCCGGACGACCCTACCGACGAGGACGACGGCACGGACGTACTGGCGACGGCGCGACTGGTGCCCGCGTGCCGTTACCGGTAGCGGCGTACGGCCATCGCGGCGGGCCGGTGGTCACGGTGTGCGGATGCGCGCGCCGTTCAGCGTCGGCGGGTCGGTGACGCCGAGCTGTACCAGCAGGCGGTGCGCGATGCGCGCGGAGTGGAGGGACGCGCCGTAGGTGCGCGCGAGCCTCTTCTGCGAAGGGAGCAGGGAGCCCGGCCGGTAGGTGCCGTCCTTGATGGCCTGACAGACCTCGGCGGCCAGGCGCTGCGCTTCTGGTGGAGCCCAGGTGATGTCGGTGGCGGCCGTGGCGGCGTCCTGCAGGGAGCACACGCGGGCGCGCTGACCCCGGCCGCCTTCCAGGAGGCCCTCTTCGCGCAGCTGGCGCTGCGCGTTGCGGGCCGTGGCCTCCGATACGCCATACCGTATGGCCAACCGCGCCGCCGAGGGCACGGCCGAGCCCGGCGGGTAACTGCCGTCCCTGATGGCCTGGCGGAGCTCGTGGACGATGAACTCCCGCAGCCCCGGCGCACTGTCGAGGGGGCTGGGGGGTTGGTTGGGGGTTTGCACCACGCTGCCTTTGCCGGTGCGGACGATCACGATCCCTTCGTCGGCGAGGACGTGCAGGGCGTGACGGCAGGCGGGTTCGCTGGCGTGGAACATGGCGCCGAGAGTGCGGACGGTGGGAAGCAGCGCGCCGGCGGGGTAGGTGCCGTCCGCGATCCGGTGCCGCAGCTGCGCGGCGATGTCCGCCCCGGTGGCCCGCCCCGGTGGCGGGTGTACGGCGGTGATGTGCACGGAGTCTCCAGGAAGCCGTGGTCGGGGTGCGCGCAGGTACGGGCAGGGGGGGCCGGTGCGGGGATACGTTTCTCCCCGCACCGGCCAGTGGGCGCCGCTCGGTGCGTCGGGTGGGTGCCGCCGGGGCGCCGGGCGGCTGCTCTCAGGCGGCGTGCGGTGTCTCGTGCTGGGGGGGTGGCCCAGAGGGAGAGGTCGCTGAGTAGGTCGGTGAGGGTGGCCCGGTGCCAGCGGGTCAGGACGGCGTCGTGGTCGCTGATGCCGTGCATGTCGATGGTCGCGGCGTCCACGAGGGCGGGCAGGAGCCGGTGGTCGGCGTAGACGGCGTCGACGGTGGTGGCCGGGCTGTGGGACGCGGAGGCCGCCATGGTCGTCAGCTTGCTCACGTCCCGGTCGGCGGACAGGTGGCCGACGACGTCGATCAGGCCCGCGAGGTACAGGGTCTCGTCGGGCACGGTGTCCATGATCCGGGTGCCGTCGGGTCCCGGCCGGCTGCGGTGCGCGCGGTGCGGGAGGTTCGGGATCTCCTCCAGCCGGGGGATGTTCGGATCGCCCGTGCGGTAGCTGTTCCGGTCGATGCCGATGAGCGCGGGCATCGTGTGCGGGATGCCGTCGATCATGTGCGTCTTGTCGGCGTAGCCGGTTGTCCATCCGGCTTCGATCTCCCGCTGTGCGTAGGAGTCGTAGCTCAGGTGGGCGGATGCCCCGATGAGGGGCATGGCGGTGGGGCCGGTGCCGACGAGGCGCAGGGACGCGGCGGCGGGCGGCGCTGACCAGGTGCGGCGTCCGGGCTCCCACTCCCGCAGGCAGGTGAAGACCTTCGGGTCGTAGAAGAGCGCGGTGTAACTGGCCGGTCCGAGCACCCAGTTCATGGCGAGCCGATGGTCGGCCTCGTACATGACGGACTTGCCGTCGGCGTCGGCGCCTGGAAGTTCCTGCTGGAGGACGAGGTGTGCGTCGGCCTCGGCCCACGCGCGGTGAGCGGCGGCGCGCACGCGTGCGTCGCCCCGCCCGTTGCACTCGACGTTGCTGGAAATGATGTTGATGTGTTCGGGCACGTACGGCTCCATCGATGGCCGGGTTCTCTGTTGGGGAAGGGGGCGGGCCTGGCCGGGCCGGGGTGGTGTCC
>NZ_JBHVHQ010000956.1:0-3112 GCF_042800135.1 Streptomyces sp. NPDC057654
GCTATGTCCCGGCGGTTGCTGTGGCCCCGGCCCCTGCTACGTCCGGCGCCAGCTGCGGGCCCAGCCCCTGCTATGTCCCGGCGGCTGCCGCGGCCCCAGCCCCTGCTACATCCCGACGGCCGCCGCGACCCCAGCCCCAGGCCCGGCCACGGCCTCAGCGTTCCGATACGGCCCCGGCCGCCTCGGCCGGATTGGATGGCCCGGCCGTTACGGCCGGCTTGGCCGGAGCGGGGTGGTCCGTGACGAGGAACGGTGCCATCAGGCCCGCTACGGTCGCCTCCGCGAGGAGCACGGCCTCGTCGGCGCCGATGTCCTGCACCGCGTATCCCTTGCGCCCCGCCGCCGTGGTCGCGGTCAGCGTCAGTACGCCCGCCCGGCGCTGGAACAGCGACCGGCGTACGTTCCAGCCGATGATCCCCTCGCGGGCGAGCGCCACCCGCCGCCGGGCCCCGGCGCCCTCGCCGTGCCCGATGACCAGGTAGTCGTCGGACAGCGCGTGGCCGAGGGAGCGGTAGCGGTCACGGGCGATCAGTGCGCCGACCGGCAGCAGGAGCGCCGAGGCGAGCCAGGCCCACAGCGGGACGTCGCCGTCCCCGTACAGCGCGCCGAGCACCGCGACGGCCAGGGCGCACGGCACGAGGGCCCGTACGTACCGGCGGCGCCGGGCCGCCGAGCCGTGCGCCACCAGCGGACGGGTCAGCGCGGACGGGGAGCGGAGCACGGCGCCGGCCGCCCGTACGACCTCGTCGCGCGGCCCCGGCGGCACGAGCATCGCGTTGTGCTGCGGGCCGCGCACCCCGGTGGCTATCGCGAGGCAGTGCGCCCCGCCGAGCAGCCGCACCGGCAGCGACGCGCCGACCTCCACGCCGTGCACCCGCCGCTCCTCCAGCGTGACGGCGCGGACGGTGAGGAGCCCGTGCGTGGTCTCCAGGTTGCCGCCCTGACGGCGGTGGAGCGCGAAGTTCCAGTACTTCATCACGGCCTGGGACACATTGAGGAGCGTCCCCAGGACCAGTACGGCCAGCACCGCCTCGACGACCGGACGCGGGCCGTGCCCGCCGCCGAGCCCGCTGATCACGCTGTGGACGGGACCGAGGCGGCGCACGTCGAGGCCGGCTTCCATCAGCACGCACACCAGGACGACGAGGACGACGAAGCCCGAGTACGAGAACGGGCTGAAGCGCAGCCAGCCGGGGCGCATCCGGGCCAGCGGCGGGTCGGCCGCTTCCACGGGTGCTGGTACGGGCTGGTCGGCGCCTTCCCGTACGGGCGCCGCCTCCGCCGCTCCCAGCAGCTGCTCCCGCAGCAGCGCCGCCTCCTCCCGCGTCAGGGCGTCGAGCTTCAGCTCGTCCTCGTCCGACTCCGCGGTGTGCCCCGTGCCGACCGTGACGCGGGTGAGGCCGAGCACGCGGTGCGCCACATGCGCGGTGAGGTCGACCGCGCGCACCCGGTCCATGGGGACGGAGCTGACCTGGCGGCGCAGCAACCCCTTGCGCAGCTCGACGAGTTCGGGCGATATGCGGTACGTGGTGGTGTACCAGCGGAGCAGCGCGAGGACGACGGTCAGCACGCCGGCGCCGACGGCGTAGACCTGGCGGTGTTCGGAGCCCGACCCGGCGACGAGGGCGACGAGCAGCGCCGGGGCGGTCTTGCCCAGTTCCTGGACGGGGTGGACGAACAGCATGCGCGGGCTCAGCCGCTTCCAGGGGGCGTCCGCGGAGGCGTCGCTCGCCTCGTGATTGTCGCTCGCCGCGTGTAGGTCGCTCGCCTCGCTCATGTCGCGTCCCCGCGCGACGCCTGAGCCGCCGCGGTGATGTCCGCGACGAGCCGCTCCCCGGTGGCGTGGTCGAGCCCGTGGATCTTGATCGGGCCGGCGGCCGACGCCGTGGTGGCGGTGACGTTGGTCAGCTTGAACAGCCGCTCCAGCGGCCCGCGTTCGCTGTCGACGGTCTGCACCCGCGATACGGGCGCGATCCGCCGCTCCTCCACGAACCACCCGGTCTGGGTGTAGATCGCCTCGGGCGTCGTCTCCCAGCGGTGCACGCGGTAGCGCCAGGGCGGCATCACCACGACGTGCACCGCCCCCAGCGCGGCGGTGAGGATCAGCCCCCACTCGTGCCACTCCACCGGCCCGTCGTCCCGCAGCAGCATCCACACCGCCTGGGCCGCCGCGAACGCCAGCCAGCCGAGCAGGGAGTGCACCGCCCAGAACCAGACGACCCTGCGTTCCAGCCGGTGCTCCGGCGCCCTCAGCCGGAGACTGCCGTCGCCGACGGCCGCCGCCTTGTCCGTTGAAGTAGTCACGGGGTCAGGGTGTCATGAGAATTATCGGCTTATGTGAGGTACGTGGAGGAACGCGCGCGGACCCGCCCGTTCCGCCGCAGCGCGACCGCCGCCCCGAGCGTCCCCAGCGCGGCGGTCATCATCAGGGCGCTGACCCAGACCGGGGACCGGTAGCCGAGCCCCGCGTCGATGGCGAGGCCGCCGAACCACGGACCGGCCGTGTTGCCGATATTGAAGGCCGCGGTCGTGAAGCCGCCCGCGAGGGTCGGCGCGTGATCGGCCAAGTAGAAGGCGCGGGAGGTCAGTACGGGCGCGATGCCGAAGGCGAGGAAGCCCTGGAGGAAGACCAGCGCGACCGCCGCCGCCGGGCTCTGAGCGGTCAGGGCGAGCACGACCCAGCCCCCGGCCAGCGCCGTCATGCCGCAGGCCAGGACCGTGTACGGCCGTGCGTCCGCGATCCGGCCGCCCACTGCGATGCCGACCACCGCGCCCGCGCCGAAGAGCACCAGCATCATCGGGACCCGGCCCGCGCCGAACCCGGTGACGCCCGTGAGCAGCGGCGCGAGATAGGTGAAGGTGCAGAAGGTGGCCCCCTGGACCAGGGCGTTCATGGCGTACGCGACGAGCAACTCGCCCCCGAGCAGGGACCGAAGCTCGGCGCGGAGGCCCGTACGGACCGGGTCGGCGGGGGCCGCCGGTACGGTCAGCGCGACGGCGGCGAGGGCGAGCACCGACGCCGCGGCCACCGCCCAGAACGCGGACCGCCACCCCCACTGCTGCCCGAGCAGCGCCCCGCCCGGCACGCCCGCGACGCAGGCGAGGGTGACGC